>JALYQB010000196.1 GCA_030856045.1 Actinomycetota bacterium | reverse complement strand
CAGCGATCGTCAAGAAACTCTGCGCAAGATGCTTGACGATGTTCACGGCTCGTTGTGCAGTCCTCATCATGGACACCGCCACCAGCATCGAACGCACCGCCGTTGCGGCCCGAGACCACCACGGCCGACCCTGCACGGTCACCGTCGAGCGACACCGACAGGCTGCGCACCGGCTGCACTACGACGGCGGCGAGCACACCACCGCGCTGCTGACCGCCGAGGTCGTCGAGCTACTGACGATCGCGCTGGCGGCCACCGGGCGAACCACGATCGTGGCGCGGCACCCCACGGCGGGCGCCTGCACGCTGCTAGTCATCGCGCGCGGGGACGAGGTGCGGCTCTTCTTCCACGCGGCGGCATCGACGTCCGCGGTGCTCGATTGGGACGCGACCGCCCGGCTACGCGACGCACTGGACGTCCTGCGCTGATCACCTCCGCTGCGCACCGCCCGATGACCTGCGCACGTGATCCACCGGCGTTCACGGCCCTCACAGTGAGCGGATGAGCCAGAGGTCAGGAGAGAAGCAGGATGGAGTCCCATCGGGCGGGGACTGGGGGAGCTGGTAGTTGACCGTGGTCGGCGAGAGCGAGGGCGACGCCGGCTGATCCGGTAAGCAGGCCTGGTTCGTCGGCCGCCGAGCCGTTTTCGAGGTGCTGAAAGGCGAAGGTCAGCCGGGGGTTGAATGCCTCCGTGACTGCGGCTGCCGCGCGGTCTGCGGTGCTGGCTTGGCTGGTTGCCGCGCTCTGCAGGACTCCGGCGTGTCCGTGGCACAGGGTTGGCCCCTCGACGTCCCAGCGTTCTGCGGGGCGCTCGGTGAGGGACGCGATGGCGGTGTCACCGGCCTCGGTCAGCCGGGGGTCTGCGAGCGCGCGGCCGGCGAGGGTGAGGGCTCGGCCGATGCCGGGGGTGCCGTAGCACCAGGCGTCGCGTCGTCCTGCCGTCGGCTGGGCGGTGTCGCTGTCCAGCTCGTCGCCGGTGACGTAGGGCGGCCAGCGGGGTGTGGCGTTCGTGCGCCAGTGCAGCAGCCAGTGCGCCGCTTCCTGGATCGCGGTCCGTTGCCCGGTGACGGACCATCCGGCGGTGTGGGCTGTCGCGAGCAGGGCGAGGGGGCCGGCGATGCCGTGCGCCATGCCGGTGGTCGCCGCCCCGGACAGGTGGACGGTCACCGCCGATGGGTGCTCGCTGGCGGGTAGCCACCAGCCGGGTCGGTTGCCGTGGCGGGTGCCGATCATTGTGGTGAGGGTTTCCAGAGCGGCCAGGAGCCCGGGCTCGGTCATGTCATGTCCGGAGGTGAACGCTGCGAGCAGGACTCTGCCGATCCCGGCCAGGCCGTTGATCGCGTCATACATCGACCATGGCGTGCCCACGCCGCCGGCTCGGAGGTGTTCCTCGTGGCGGCGGGTGAGGTCGAGGGCTCGTGCGGATAGCCACCGGGCGGCACGTGTGGTGACCCTCCGTTGGGAGTCGGGGTCGGGCAGGTACTGCGACCCGATGATCAGCGAGGTCGCCAGCCCTCCGGGGCTGGTGAAGGTTCCCGCGCTGTTGCCTCCGTAGCGCCGGGTGTGCGCGGCGGCTGTTTCCCAGTGACGGATGGCGGCGGTGGCGAAGACGGGGTCTGTCGTTGACAGGCGGGCGTGCAGCAGGGCGGTGCCCGCCAGCCCGCCGGCCAGGGATGCACCGGCGGGGGCGGCGGCGAGGACGTTCTCGGGGTCCAGGAGCCGCTCGGCGGTGGCCAGCGCCTGCTGCCCGCTCACGGCGATCCCAGCGCTCATGGCGCTGAAGTTGGTAGTGCGAGGAGGTCTGCGGCCAGCGTTCGGGCCATCCGCTCGGTGTCCGCACTACCGAGGAGCCGGTTGGTGTGCAGGTGGATCAGGGCCGATGCGCAGGATGGGCGGTGTGCTGGTTTCAGGGTGTTGCGGTAGGAGGCGAGAGCGTCTTGCCGGGCTGTCCATGCGGGATCGGCGAGGGACGGGATCGGCGAGTTGGTGTCGTCCTGTGATCGGGTTGACCGTACCTGCGGGCGCAGGGTCGCCACACGCTGACGAGCGGCGCGGTCGAGGTGATGTCCGGCGCAGTGCCGCGGGGTCGCCGTCGGCGACGGTACGGGCGATGGTGGCAGCGGACAATGCTGCGATCACCAACCGCTGGTCAGGGTCGGTGGCGGCGGCGAGCGCCTTGAGGACCAGGTGACTGTCTGCGGCGAACACCTGTTCTGCGGCGTGGATCGCATCCGGTCCGCCGTACCGCTCGATCTCCTGGTCGTAGGGTTCCGCGGTGAACCCGCCCGAGAGCCGTTGCCTGATCATTTCTGAGCACCAGGCGGAGAGGGCAGGCAGGAGGTGGCCGCCCAGGGCGGCCGGCTGGCCGTGGAAGCGGGCCCGTATGTGGGGTCCGTGGGTGGTGTCGGCGTATCTCAGCCAGAACCAGGTGTCGAAGTGTTCCGTCAGGCCCGCGGCGAGGGCGGCGAGCTCCGCCAAGATCTGGTCGTGGCAGTGGGAGGGGCTGCGCACCGCGAGTGACAACCATGGACCGCCCGGCAGGTGCAGACCCGTACCGGCCGTGCGGACAGTGGCGGCAGCCGGGCGAGCCGATCCCGTCAGGGTGGTGCGCCGGGCGAGGGGCACCACGAGCTCCAGCACGTGGTCGCCGGTGGGGCCGGGGACGACCGCCTGGACGGCGTCCGGCCCGCCGGGCTGTTCGGTGACCGCCGACACCCCGCGACGGACGTAGCGGCGTAGCAGCTCACGGTCGTCTGGCCGGCGAAGGTCCAGGGGCAGCCGCCGGTCGGCGTCCTCGGTGACGACGATGTCGTCCACCAGCGACGACGAGCTGGATCTCGATGGGATCTTCGTGGAGTCGGGCCTGGAGGTCGCCGTGGTCGATTCGGGCGACTGCACCGACGATGAGTACCAAGACACCGTCGTCCCGGCCCTGCGGCCTTGATCACAACCATGTCCCGTGTAGCCGGTGACAACCTACCCCTGAGCAGTCGCGACCTTTGGTAGTCGGTATCCCGATCGCGCGGGGAACTTTCGTACCAGGTTTGCCGGGCAGTGCCTAGCCGGTAGCGTCCATCTATCACGTCCGAGAGCCGCCTATCGAGTGAGGCACCAGGATATCGAGGAAGTGCTATGAGGGAGCCGCGCAGTCACAAGCAGCAGCGTGAGCAGTTGGTGTGTTCGCTGCGGGCCAAGGGCAAGTCGCGGGTGGAAGTCGCCGAGGCGCTGCGGCAGCGCTACCGGTTCAATGCCCGGGTAGCCCTGCGCTATGCCCACGGCTGGAGTCAGCGCCAGGCCGCTGATGAGTGGAATCAACGCTGGCCCGATGAGCTGAAGACGTTCAAGGCTTTCTCGTATTGGGAGCAGTGGCCGAGCAGTACGGGGCATGCTCCAACTTTCGACAACCTCAGCAAGCTGGCAGAACTCTATGAGTGCGCCGTCACTGACTTGCTCGCTGATCTGCCTGATTTTCGGCATCGCGATACGACGAGCAGTATGCAGACACCAGCACTGACGATACCGAAACCTGATGCCGAACTTGCAGTGCCGAGCGATTTCGCAGTGTGGGCGAGGGTAACCGGCCTTGCGCTGCCGGACACGTTTGTCGCAATGCTCATGCAGTACCTCGGATCGCTGGCATCACCTGATCGTGACCTGCGCACCACGCCTCGTGACCGCGACCACGCGTACCATCAGCTTGTCCAGTTCCTCCGCAGTTGGGCGCACACCGTGGACCGTCGCGACGCGATACGTCTTCTCGCCTGGGCGGCGAGCGCCGCGTCGGTGTTTCCGACCACCGCGGGTGACGAGCATGAGCGCGTGGCCTCGGTGCTCAGCGGGTCGAACCGGGTCGACGCGCAGACCATCGAGGACATCGACGCGGTGCTGTGGCACTGCATGCGGCAGGACAAGGCGCTGGGTCCGCAGGCCGTCCTGACCACCGTGCTGGCCCAGCGGGACCTGGCTCGCGTGCTGGTGCCCGCGTGTCCGGATCTCTTGCGGCCGCGGATGCTCTCGGCGCTGAGCGAGGCCTCGCGTCTGGCGGGGTGGCTGTCGTTTGACCTGAAGCGGTTCGACCACGCGGAGTATTACTACGAGGATGCCCGCGCGCTGGCTCACGAGGCGGAGAACACCGGGTTGGGTGCCTTCGTGCTGTGCGGGATGAGTCAGCTGGCGACCTGGCGAGGCAAGCCGCGCATCGGCATCGACCATGCCGTCGCGGCTGGGCAGTGGGCCGATCGCACCGATGACCTGCGGTTGCGTGCCTACACCGCCGACCGGGCAGCGCGGGCGTACGCCGCCGATGGGCAGCGAGACGCCTGCTTGGCCGCCCTCGACACGGCGCACACCGTGCTCATAACGGTCGATGACCAAGCCCCGAGCTATAGCACGTTGGATGAAGCGATACATGTCTCGATTCGCGGCGAGTGCCACCTCAAACTGGGTGAGTATGATCGCGCTGTTTCCTATGCACAGCAGTCCCTCAAGCTCCTGGACCGGTCACACGCCCGGCGAAGCGTTGCTATGACGATCGTCGACCTCGGTGAGGCGTATGTGCAGTGCAATGAGATCGACGAAGCGGCACGACTGCTTGGTGACGCCAGTGACATCGTGGCGCGCAACAGTTCCGTTCGGCTGATCGAGCGGTTGGAACAGGCCCGCGCTGGTATGCAGCCCTGGCAGCACACCGCCGCCATTCGCACGCTCGACGACCGTTTAGCGGCTTATGGGTTGGCGTGAAAGAGGAGCAGCTTCGGCGGCGCCAGGTGTGGCGCGCAGTGGTGTCAGTCGGGCGGTAATGCGGCGACTCCTCGGCACCGCGTATCGGAGAAGTAGTCAGCGAACGACAACGTCCACAGAAAAAGGAATTATCCCGTGACTGAAGTGACCACCGAGCCGGCGAGGCCACGGCTAAGCTCCGCCCGGTGACTACCGACACCGCCCGCGAGGGCGTGCACTCGGATCAAGACGTCGACGAGCTGCGCGACGCCATGGTTGATGAGGTCATCGTGGACCGAGAATGGGTGGGCTTGGTGCCCCGGGAGGTCGAGGCCGCGTTGCGGACCGTGCCCCGGCACCTGTTCGCGCCGGAGGTGCCGCTGGAGGATGCCTACGCCGATCGCTCCATCGTCACCAAGCGCACCGAGCACGGCACCTTCATCAGCTCGGTCACCGCGCCGCGGATACAGGCGATGATGCTGGGTCAGCTCCAGGTGGGGCCGGGGCAGCGGGTTCTGGAGATCGGGTCCGGTGGATACAACGCGGCGCTGCTTCGGGAGCTGGTCGGGCCGGAGGGCTCGGTGACCACGCTCGACATCGACCAGGAGGTCGCCGACCGCGCCCACGCCTGCCTGACGACCGCAGGCTATCGCGATGTGCGTGTGGTCTGTGCGGATGGGGAGTTCGGTGCGCCGGTGTACGGCCCGTTCGATCGGATCATCGTGACCGTGGGTACCTGGGGCATCCCGCCGGCGTGGGTGGAGCAGCTCGCCGAGGGCGGGCGGCTGGTGGTCCCGCTGCGGACCAAGGGGCTGAACCTGTCCTGGCCGCTGGAGCACGCCGACGGACACCTGGTGGGCCGTGACCCCATGCCGTGCGGGTTCGTGCCGATGCAGGGCCTCGGCAAAGACCGGAGCCGGTCGATCTCGCTTCATGGCGGCCAGGCCAGCCTGTGGGTGGGCGAACAGCAGGTCGATACCACGGCGCTGAGCGAGGTGTTCTCGACGCCGCGGGCGCAGGCCTGGTCCGGCATCAGGGTCCGCAAGCGGGAGAATTTCAACGACTTGAACCTATGGCTGGCCAGGCTGCCGGGCTTCTGCCTCCTCTCGACGAAGCAGGACGCCGTCGACCGCGGGCTGGTGTCCCCGACCTCACCCATGGCCACTCCCGCGCTGCTCGACCGAGGCAGCAGCCTCGCCTACCGCGCCAAGCTCCGGCCGGTGGACGCCGACGGAACTGTGCGAGAGCTCGGTGCCTACGCCCACGGCCCGGATGCCGCCGAGGCCGCGGACCGGTTCGCCGAACAGATCCGCATCTGGGACCGGGACCACCGCCACGGCCCGGGGCCGCGCCTGACGGTGCACCCCGCCGACACCCCCGACACCGACCTTCCGACCGGGCTCGTGACCGATAGGCGACACACCCGGATCGTGATCTCCTGGCCGGACCACGCCGAATAGCACCCACACCCTCGACAGAGAACGGAGTCTCCTGATGGATGCCACTACGCCGTCCACCACCGACGAGGAACTGGACCTCGACGTGAGATTCGTGGAGTCATGCCTGGAATTCTCGGGGGGCGATTCGGGCGACTGCACTGACGACAACTGCGAAGACACTACAGACTGCGACTAGTTCACCGTGTGTGACGCTTCGGCGGGTCCAGACCAGCCGGTTGCGACATGGGGAGGGGGACGATGGCCACTCAGTTCCGATGCGTTGACGCGGCCGTCGTCCGGGTGGCCGTCTTCGGCAGCGAGTTGGACCTGCCGCCGTGGCCGGACCTGACTGGCAGCGCCCCGGAGTACGTGGAGGAGTGGCGAAGCTGGTTGCGGCTTGTGTGGCAGCAAGAAGCGCTCGTCGAGGCTATTGAGGTCGCTAGCCCGGTGTTGGCCCGCCGCGTCGGCGACGTGTGTGGGGGACAGGTTCAGCAGCCACGTCGGGTGCGGCGGGTGGTGGAGTCGGCGGTCCGGTATCTGCTGCGGTTGACGAGCCGGGCTACTCCGTTCGGGCTCTTCGCCGGGGTGGCTCCGTTGCGCCTCGGCTCCACGGCCAGCGTCCGGTGGGGTGAGCGGCACCGCGCCGTGACACGCCCCGATGCCGCCTGGCTGGCGGAGGTGATCGCACAGCTCGAGGCGCGGCCCGACGTGCGCACACACCTGCCCGTGATGGCGAACAACCTGGGCTTCGTGCGGGGAGACCGGCTGGTGGTTCCGTGCCAACAGCCCCCCGGCATTCCTGGCAAGGTCAGGCCAGGCGATGTGTCGGTCCGGCACACCAGGGCGGTTCAGACAGTGATCCAGGCCGCTCGATCACCCATCACCATCGGCGATCTGATCGCCAAGCTGGCCGCCGAGCTTCCCGGAAAACCGCTGGCGAAGATCCAGAAGATACTCACCGAGCTGGTGTCCTGCCGTATCCTCGTCACCAGCCTGCATCCGCCGATGGATGTCACCGACCCGCTGGGCCACGTCATCGAGCAGTTGACCGCGATGGAAACCGGTGCTGCGCCGCTGTCTGTGGTGCGGGAGCTGCGGGCGATCAGCGGCCAGTTGTCCCGGGACGATCAGGTGTCCGCACCCGGGGCCCGCCGCGCGCTTCGTGCGTCGGTGTCGCAGCAGATGTCGGCCATCTGTGATCGCCCCGAACCGTCCCTCGCGGTCGATCTGCGGGTCGACTGCTCGGTGGTCCTGCCGCAGGCCGTGGCACGCGAGGCTGAGGCCGCCGCGTCGGCGCTGGTGCGGCTGAGACCTCATCGGTTCGGCAACCCCGCCTGGCGGGCCTGGCACACCAGATTTTTGGAGCGCTATGGGTCGGGCGCGGTGGTCCCAGTCGACCAGGTCGTGGACGCCGACACCGGGCTGGGCTACCCCGCCGGCTACCGCGGCTCCCTGATGACACCGCCCGCGCCGCCCACGCTGGCCCGGGACCGCAAGCTCCTGCACCTGGCGCAGCGGGCCGCGCTGGACGGCGGCGGCGAGGTGGTCCTCGACGAACACGTGCTGTCGGAGCTGGCAGCTGACTCCACCGGAGCACCGCCGCCCCATGGTCCACCGCACACCGAGCTGCGTTTCAGCCTGCACGCGCCGACGACCGACGCGATCGATCGGGGAGAGTTCACCTTGGTCGTCGTCAGCGCGGCACGCCAAGCCGGAACGACGACAGGCCGATTCCTCCACCTGTTCGAGTCCGAGGACCGCGACCGCATGGTCCACGCGTTCACCGGCCTGCCCACGCTCGTCCCCGGATCGCTGCTCGCGCAGGTGTCCTGTCCGCCGCTCTCTCCGCGGACCGGAAACCTCGCCCGAACCCCTGCGGTCTTTCCGCCGATCCCTCTCGGCGAACACCGCCCGGACGCAGCTGCGCAGATCCCCTGGGACGAATTGGCGGTCAGCGGCGACGCCCACCGCCTGTTTCTGGTCTCCCTGTCGCAGGGCCGGATCGTTGAACCGTTGATGATGAACGCCATCGAGTTCCGCCGCGCCACTCATCCGCTGGCCCGGTTCCTCTGCGAGATCACCACGGCACGCGCCGCCGCCGGTGTCCCGTTTGATTGGGGAGCCGCCAACGGTCTTCCGTTCCTGCCGCGCGTCCGGTACCGCCGCACCGTGCTGCGGCCCGCCAGCTGGCACCTGTCCGCCTCCGACCTGCCGGCGCGCCGTGCCGCCTGGCAGGAATGGACGCGGGCATGGAGCGGCCAGCGGCGCAGATATCGCATCCCGGACGTGGTCCACCTCGGTGAGCAGGACGTTCGTATCCGCCTCGATCTGAACGAGCCCGCGCACCTCGCCTTGCTACGCATCCACCTGGACCGGACCGGCGACGCCATCTTGGCCGAGGCGCCCGACCCCCACGATTACGGATGGACAGGCGGGCACGCCCACGAACTCGTCATCCCGATGGCGGCCACCGACTCGCCATCGGCCCCACCATCGAGTCTGTGGGCCGGGCCGATCCGGGCGACCCACCACCCCGGACATACGCCCGGCAGTTCGGGATGGCTGTACGTGAAACTGTACGGGCATCCAGACCGGCAGGTCGACATCCTCACCGTTCGTCTGCCCGATCTGCTGTCGGCCTGGGAGGACGGCCCAGCAGAGGACTGGTGGTTCCTGCCCTACCGAGACCCAGAGCCGCACCTGCGCCTGCGCATCCGGCTTCATGACGCCCGCAGCTACGGGTCCGCCGCTCAGCGTCTCGGGGCCTGGGCCGATCGCGTCCGGAGCCTCGGGCTGCTCGGTCACATCGTGCTGGACACCTACTACCCCGAGGTCGGCCGCTACGGCACCGGTGCGGCCATGCAGGCAGCCGAGGTCGTGTTCGCCGCCGACTCGGCCGTGGCCATCGTAGCGCTGACCATCACCGCCAGCGGCACCCCGCACCCGTACGCTCTCATCGCGGCGAGCTTCACCGACCTGGCGGCAGCCTTCACCGGCAGCCTCAGCAGCGGCCTGAACTGGCTGACCGACCACGTCAACCACCACCCGGCCCCAGCGCTGGCCCGCGAAATCCACGACCAGGCGATGCGCCTGGCCGATCCCAACGGCGACTGGGCCGCACTGCGCGCGCTGCCGGGCGGCGAACAGCTCGCCCTGGCCTGGGGCCGTCGCCGGTCAGCGCTGGCGGCCTACCGCGCCCACCTCAGCTCGGCGGATGGGCCCGACCCCGATCCGGTCCTGGCCGCTCTGCTGCATCTGCACCACGCCCGCATGGTCGGGATCAACCAGGACTCCGAACGGATCTGCCTTCGGCTGGCCCGCGCCGCTGCGCTCGGGTGGGCGGCGCGCAACGAAAGGAGCGGGCCATCGCCGTCGACCAGCGCCATGCTCACGCCGCTGCTGCCCTAGCCGCTCGGCTGGCCTGCCCTTCCTCGACATCGCGACGAGGGGGCATCCCCAGTCATTGGGCAGCGGCGCTGTGGGGGTGGCTGCGCTTCACATCGAACGCGCGGCCGCTGGGCTCGGCGGCGGGGAGGTGGCGCACACCTGGCTGGCAGCTGCCGCCGACGGCGACATCAGCGCAGGCCCCAACGCCACCCTGTTCTTCGGCGCACCGGCCCTGGCCTTTGCGGTGCATGCCGCTGCCGATCGGTCGGAACGGTATGCGCGGGCTCTGGAGGCGCTGGACCTCAGGGTCGCCGCCGTCACCCGGCGCCGCCTCGATCAGGCGCACGCGCGCATCGACCGCGGGGACCGCCCGGCGCTCGCCGAGTTCGACCTCATCAACGGGCTGACCGGCCTGGGCGCGCACCTCCTGCGACGCGATCCGAACGGTGACCTCACCCGGCAGGTCCTGGCGTATCTCGTCCGGCTCACCGAACCACTCGGTACTGAGGATCTTCCCGGCTGGTGGACCGACCTCCCCCCACCGGCCGCAGAGCAACCGATCTTCCCGACGGGCACGGCAACTTCGGCATGGCGCACGGCATCAGCGGCCCCCTGGCGTTGCTGTCACTCGCGACGAGGCGCGGCATCGTCGCAGAGAGCCAAGCAGAGGCCAGCAAGCGGATCTGCTCATGGCTGGACGCCTGGCGCCAGGATCACGAAACCGGCCCGTGGTGGCCCGAGACGATCACCCTCGAAGAAACCCGGCTCGGGCGACCGAAGCACACCAGGCCGATGCGCCCCTCCTGGTGTTACGGCACCCCAGGACTGGCACGCGCCCAACAACTCGCCGGCCAGGCCACCGTCGACACCGACCGTCAGCGCATGGCCGAGCAGGCACTGATCGGTTGCCTCACCGACCCGGAACAACTGAGGTGGATCACCGACAGCAGCCTGTGCCACGGATCGGCCGGCCTGTTCCAGACGGCCTGGCACATCGCCGCCGATGCGCACGCACCCGACCTCACCACCCAACTGCCAGATCTCGCCGAGCGGCTGCTGACCCCCGAACCCCCTGGCACGGCCATCGGACTCCTCGAAGGCGAAGCAGGGCCTCGCGCTCGCGCTGTCCACAGCCGCCGCCGACGAGCCACCCGCCTCCCGCTGGGTACCTGCCTCCTACTCAACGCGCCGGTCACCGGTGACCGGTAGTAGGACCAGCGCTGGGAGTCCAGAGGGAACAGCAAGGGCGATCCGAGCCTGATCCCGGGCGGTGGTGCGACGGGGAAGGTGGACGGCGGTGCGCCGAGAGTTCGGGCAGACCGAGCACACGTTGAGAATGGGAAGGGGCGGCCGAGCGGTTTGGCTCATTTGGCGCGGACCGCGGTGGCCGGCTGGTGGAAGCAGTCGTTGAGGACCTCGGAATGAAGGATCTTGGTCAAAGACCTCAACTTCCGCTGAGATCATCGGCGAGGAGGGCGGTGCGGACGATCACCCGAGTGTGCCGTTTGCGGATGGCGACCTGACCGGTGGGCACGTCGCCGGTGTCGGCTGGATGAACCTCAATCCATAGCTCGGTCATTGACTGGCGGTCATGCTCCCAGGCCCGGATCCGGTCAGCGACCCGGTCAGCGAGTTCCTCGCCGCCGGGGCCGTACGCGCAGACCCCCAGCTCATACCGGGGCCACTGGGAACCATCGGTTTCGCCGGTCGGGCTTAGGGTGAGGTAGGCGAAGGTGCCCTGGTCGAACACCCCCATGCTTCCCCACCCGAACGCCGGTGCGACAAGCCCGTGGTCGACGGCCTGGCTCCCCGCGAGGAGCCGGCAGAACCCGTCCATGCCGGCCAGCCAGAAGTCCAGATGACCGGTCACCGAGACCGTCACACCCGTCGACAACAGCGTTGCGGGATGGTCAAGGGCAGTGCCGAGGGCCTTCTCATCGGCTGGTTGCCCGTCGTCGATCCGCAAGATGACGCCGGAGTCGCTACCCAGCTGGATGTTGCGTTCGGCCACGCCGCCCGCACCCCGCAGCGGTATGAAGCCGCATTCCTCGATCCACCGGCTCCGCCAGTATCCATTCTCGCGCTCGAAAGCGATCGAACGCGTCAGACCCCGCATCCGCAGCGGGACGACCAGCCTGCCGCGGTGTGCGAGCTGGTCCACCCAGGCCGGTGGCAGGTCCCACGCACCCGCGGTGACGACGATCCGGTCATACGGCGCATGGCCTGCGTAGCCGAACTCACCATCACCACAGAACACCGACACGTCCCGGTAGCCGGCGGCGGCCAGGCACTCGCGGGCCCCCCGGACGACCTCGCTGTCGATGTCGACCGTCGTGACCTCGCCTGCCGGGCCGACCAGATGCGCGAGCAGCGCCGCGTTGTAACCCGTACCGGCACCGATCTCCAGGACCCGGTGTCCCGGCTGGACGTCGAGCTGCTCCAGCATCAGCGTCACGACTCCCGGTGCCGAGGCCGAACTGACAGCTACGCCGTCAGCGTCGCGATGCGTGACGATGTTCTCGTTCGAGTAAGCCCTCTCGGCCGTGGCGTCCGGGACGAACAGGTGTCGCGGTACCGCACGCATCGCCGCCTCGACCGATGCCATGCTCACCAGCCGATTCCCCCGCAGCCGGTCGACCATCAAGCTTCGCAGCTGTGCCGGGGTGGCGGCAGCAGCCGCGTCGATATCCATCTCGGGAGCGTACGGCGGCCTCTCTATCTACGGCGTGCTGACACCACTCAGCGCCGGCTGGGTGCGCAACCGGTTCGGCATCGGGTGATCCTCGGGGTCCGGTGTGTCCGTCATACGTGCTGGGTATCCTTCTGCGGGTGGTACGGGACACGCACGAGATCGGGGCACGGGCTCGGCTCATCCGCCGCCGCCGGGGCATGAGTCTCGACGTGGCGGCCGGGCTCGCGGGGATCGGCAAGACCTACCTGTCGATGTTGGAATTGGGCCAGCGCGGGTTCAACCGGCGGGGCCTGATCGAGGACCTCGCCGACGCGCTGGCCTGCTCGGTGGCCGACCTGACCGGGCAGCCCTATTTTCCCGCCGACCGGACGGGCGCCGAGGCGCTGGCGGCCGTCCCCGGTATCCGGCTGGCGCTGGCCGACTTCGGCCCCGATGACGTGCCCGACGTCACGCCACGGCCGCTGGAACAGCTCGCGGCGCTCGCGGACACGGCCAATGAGCACTGCGGGCAGGCTCGCTACTCGCTGGCGGGCCGCGACATCGGCGCGGTGGTCACCGCGTTACACGCCCATGTGCTCACCGCACCGGCAGCTGACCGAGGGCGGGCGTGCACGGCGTTGGTCACCGCGTGTTTCGTAGCCGGTGTGGTCGCCAGCCGGACCGGCAACATCGACTTGTCGATCACCGCCGCGCGGCGCGGCTTCGATTTCGCCCAGCACCACGGTGACCCCGCCGTGCTCGGTTTCGCTCGCTGGTACTGGGCTCTGGAGCTGACCAGCGTGGCCGCCCGCCACCGCGCGTCCGCCGTACTCACCACTGGTATCGACGCGTTGACCGCCTCGGTGGACTTCGGCCACTCCGCCGATACGGCACCCGCCGAGATGGTGGGCATGATGCATCTCCAGCAGGCCCGCGCCACCGCGCGCCGGCAGCGCGGCGACGACGCCCGCGCCCACCTGGACGAGGCCGCCGGGATCGCGGACCGGATCGGGGAGCACAACGGGTTCGGGCAGCACTTCGGGCCGACCAACGTCGCGGTGTGGCGCCTGGGCGTCGGTATCGAGCTGGGTGAGGGCGGGCGCGCGTACGAGGACGCCACCCGCGCGCCGATCGACGTCGCCGCGCTCGGCAGCGCCGAGCGGTCGTCCTCGCTGCACCTGGACCTCGCCCGGGCGCTGAGCCAGGACGGCGCGGACCGCGACGCCGAGGCGATCCGGCACCTGGACACCGCCGACCGGCTGGCTCCACAGCGCATCCGCCCCGACCCGATCGCCCGTGAGCTGGTCGGTGTGCTCGACCGCCGCGCGCGGTGCCGCGTGTGGGAGCTGGACAGCCTGCGCAACCGGTTCGGCATCGGGTGACCCTTCCTTGCCGCTACCCGCGGCCACCCGGCTGCGCGACGCCCTGGACGTCTGGCGCTGACCGCCTCCGCTGCGCGCCGCCCGATGACCTGCGCACGTGATCCGCCCGGCGTTCACGGTCGGTCAAACTCGCGGCCGCCTCCGGATCGATGATCGCGATGACGTGGTCGAGGCCGGGCAGGTCGGGGTGGTGGTCGCGCAGGGCGCGCAGCCGGACCGTGTGCGCGCGCCGTTGGAGAGGGCTGGCCTGGTGGGCAACCTGCCGGGCGAGGTCGTCGGCCTTGTCGGTCTCATGCTGGGCGAGGCGGAGCACCACCGCAC
>JALYQB010000164.1 GCA_030856045.1 Actinomycetota bacterium | reverse complement strand
CACCTCGTCGCGCTCGTCCGCGCCGGGGCCCGCTTCGAGGCCGGCAAGCTCGTCGAACGACCCGACGGCCAACCCGTCGACACCGCAGCATAAAGATCTTGATCCACAGGTCTTGACAATTGCTCTGCCGACCTTGCCCACCCTCGAGAAGTCCGCACAGTCCCGGGCGGCGTGCACGTGATGCTCCAGCACCCGCCAGATCCTGGTGTCGTGCTCGCGGGTCATCGCGGCGACCTTGGCCACCGGCATCGCCGCGGCGAAGGTCAACGCCAGCGCCTCGAACAGCATCGTGAACCCCGAGCCCGGGCGCGCCCAAGACACGCTGACCTGCCGCACCCCGTGCTCGGGGCAGCGCACCCGCGGTGCCCGTGCATGCAGGAACGCCTTGTGCTGAAAGAAGTCCATGTGCCGCCACGTCTTGTCCGCGGTGTCGTGCACCGGACAGGCGCGGTGAGCGCAGTCCTTGACCGGGCAGGGGAACCGGGCACCACGACCGAAGTCCAGGTACAGATCCAACCGGGCACCCTCCGCGTCGAACTCGGTGCGCGTCACCCGCCACGGCGCGGTCAGCCCCAACGCCGCCGTGAACAACCCCAGCTCGTCCAACCCACTCGACCTCTTCCACGTGACTGTCACGGACAGTCACACAGTCAACGAAACGATCTTCCCCCGTCAACCCGCCACGCCGAGGCCAAACCCACTTGATGTAGCGAGGAGCCCTAGGATGCCTCCGGCACATCGGGCAGAACTTATGCTTAGCCTTTACCCAGTTCTCGCCGGCAAGCTTGACTTCTTGAAGGTCAGACCACCCCATGCGGGGAACTGGAAACGTGCCGATCACATCTTCACTTGTCCACTTGCCAAGCTTGTTACCACGTAATACATAGGCTTCACCGTCGCCACGTTGCCAGCGGATAGTGCAGTCTGATTTAAGGTAAGCCCAGCCGGTCGGCGCTGTCTTTGGTGTAACCCCTCCGCGACTCATGGCGTGTACCCACGAGCTTCTTTGGTGGTCTGGTTAATCAGCTCGACTAAGTTATCAGCCTGCGTGGTCTCAAGGATCGCTACACAGCTGAACGGGCAGTCATAAGAAGTGATCCAGACTTTGCCCTTGTGTGCCTCTAGATAGAAGGTGGCACTTGCCTCGGGGCCTTGAGCTTTAACGGTGAGCTTCCGGCGTTTTGTCATGGAGGATCACGGCCGATGCTTGCTGTGGATGGCAGGACTGGCGACGGGCGTCCAGGGCCAGCGTCGGCAGTCCTGCCGGTCTAGGGGGGTCATGTCAGAAGATGACGGCCAGGTGGCGGGTAAGCGACCAGGGCAATCTGACTCGTTAAGTAGTTCGTGATCGGCAGTCATTTTCATACTCGTCTCGCCGGTACTGGTCGGCACCCAGGACCGGGGCGAGCCCTCCCGGAGGGGCGCGGTTGGGGAGTCAGCGCCCGCCGGTACCGTTCTCACGCTCAGGGGAAGGCATGAGAACAAACCCAGCAGACACCTACCGCGCGGGTGAACTCGTACATCCCGGCCCTGGGGCCTTGGAAGATCACCGAAAAAGGGATACTTGCCATCCGGTATGCCAGACAATGCATTAAGCGTATCCACCCCAGTGGATAGATATATCCACCGCGCACCAAAGGCGAGGCTCTCCTCCCGAAGCCATACCCCGGATCATGGACCATGCGACGCCCATTACACTCCCCGAAAACCGGTCAGAACCGGGGAGGGAACGATGGGATCAAAGCATCCGCGGCAGTACTACTGCCGTTGCGGCACACACCTCGCTAAAGACAACACCGAACGCCAGTGTGCCCGCTGCCAGCGTGAGTCACGGGATAAACTCATCACCCCGCCTGATGTGCCACCGGAGTTCTGGCAGACTGAACAGTTCCGCGAGGCTTTCGCCGCTCGGCACATGGGCCGGGTAGCTCGTGCCTACCGCACCCACCCCTACCACTACGCGGTCTACGGCCCGGACGGGATCTCGCAAACCCTGCTTGGCCAGTGGCTCGGCCTTCGCCAACCTCAAGTCAGCCGGTTCGAGACTGGCCACGCCATCCAGCACCTCGACACCTTGCAGCACTGGGCCCGGGTCATGCGCATACCGGCCGAACTGCTGTGGTTCGACATGCCGGGAGAGAAGCGCGAGCTAGCAGCCACGGAACCAGCGGCTGTTGATCTGCTCGTGCCGGTCTCGAACGGGGCGTTTGCGCTGCCAGCCGGGCCACAGTCAAACGGTGCGGGGCCTGCCGCGCACGCTGAGCACGAGCACACCGACGATCCCGAGCATGATCCTGTGCTCGTCACCCCCTGGAACCACCGAGGTACCGTCGAAGCAGTCGTCGTGCTGAGCGGTGGTGGTGTCCGGGTGAAGCGCCGAGTGTTCCTGTCCCTGACCGGCCCGGCCTTGACCGCTCCGGCACACCAGTGGCTGGTGCACGAGCCGGAACCGCTGGTGTCCGGGCTGGCAGGACGCCGCGTGTCGGGCGCGCTCGTTGGGCGGTTTGGCGCCATGCTCGCCGAGCTGCGCCAGATGGACGACCTGGCCGGGGGCGGCAGCGTGCTAGGGATGGCTCAGCAACTGTTCGGGTGGGTGGCTGGGCTGCTGGACCGGGCGTCGTACGGCGAGCACACGGGCCGAGCGCTGTATGTCGTGCTGGCTGAGCTGGGACAGCTGTGCGGCTACTCAGCGTTTGATGTGGGGGAGCACGGCCTGGCGCAGCGTTACTACATTGCAGGCCTGCGTGCTGCTCACAGTGCCGATGACCGGCCCTTTGGTGCCCATATCCTGGCCACCATGGCCCGCCAGGCCACTTGCCAAGGACAGCCAGCGGAGGCGGTGACGTTCATCGAGACGGCGCTGGCCGGGACACGGGGGCGGGCAACACCAGCCCTGCTCGCCGAGCTGTATGACCGGCAGGCACATGCTTTCGCCGTCCTCCGTGACACATCAGCCTGCACCACCGCGATCTCCCAGGCCCGCACCCAGGCCGAGCAGCTCACACCGGATGACGACCCGTCCTGGCTGTATTGGTTGGACCCAGCGGCGATCACTGCCAACGCTGGCACCTCTCACCTGGAGCTCGGCCAGGCCGAGCAAGCAGTTGCTCTGCTCGACGAGGGCATTGCGCACTTCAGCGCGTCATTTGTCCGGGACCGGCAGATCTTCCTGGCTCGGCAGGCTGAGGCCCGGACCCTGCCGGGCAAGCAGCGTGATTTGGAGGCAGCTGCTGAGTTGGGCCTTCAGTCGCTCAACCTGGCCGAGAGTCTGGACTCGACACGAGGGGCTGGCCGTCTTTGTGAGCTCAGCCTTCGTTTGAAGCCGCACGACACGGTTCCGGCAGTACGGGAGTTCTTGGAGCGGGCAAAAGGGTTTGTGGAGCGGGAGGCATGATTGACTCGACGAGCTTCAGGCCCACCGCAAGGAGCACGCGCGTTATAACCGTCCGGTGGGATGTAATTATCGAATTGAGCTCAAGCCTGGTTTCGCCGTCCGTCAGCACGCCGTACGCCATGGCTGCACCAGCGTCCACACAAGCGAGTACCGAGAGCTGCTGCACGACCCCACCACCGTCTCCGTCTACGCCGCCTCCCGCGCGACGCCTTCGAGCTTGTGCAGTGCGCCGTCAACGGCACCGACCGCCCGATCCGCCGCACCCAACGCAAGGGCTCCCAGCTCTACACCGCCACCATCCCCGAGACCACCGACGACGAGGAGATCACCATCTCCTGTACCTACCGCGTCCTGGTCCAACGCCACGGGCACCTGCTCTACCTCGACATCCCCCGACCGACCAAAGGTCTCCAGGTGCAGCTCTGGTACGGCGACTGCGGCATCCGCCGCGTCAACACCCTCGACTTCATCGCCAGCGCACAGGAGCCGCGCATCCTGCGCAGCCCAGCGTCCGTGCCGACACCCTCGGTCGAGGTCGGTTTTGACGGTTGGATCTTTCCGAAGTCGGGGGTGGCGTTCGTGTGGGTGTTGGAAAGTGAGCTGCCACCAGCTCCAACCAAGCGCGTGCGGTGCAACATGGCGACGTGAGCCGCCGAACAGGCCCAGCGGCCGGGACTGTCGGTGCCGTACGCGAGACTGCATCTGTGACGCCACCTACCAGTGCACCGCCGGCTAGCTACCTCGATCGCTTGCTCGCCGAGCTGGCCGCCATCCACGAGCAGTACCACGTTGTGCTCGACGCGTCCGGCGTGAAGAACATTGATCCCAACCGCCGGGGTAGCGGAGGGATCTTCATCGGCTTCCCGTCTTGGGGGTGGCTGAAGAGTGAACCTGGTCTCGAGGCCGCGCGGATGAAGCTGCTCGGGACAGTTCGCGATTGGACGCCTCGTTTCCGACTGCTCTTCGCCCATCCCACACCCACCGTTGCGGAGCGACTCGATGATGGGCTTGCCCACCTCGAACGGTGGCTGACGCGAGAGGACGGAGACCAGTCGGTCCCTCCGGGAATTCCGCAGGCGCACGAGCTACTGGCCGCAACCGTGCAGAATCTTCGCGCGCTGACTGATCTTTTGCCGGCCGACGAGCACCCCGTCCGCCTGGTGGTCGACACCAACGTCCTGATCGACAACCCTGACTTGGCGATCTACACCAACCAGATCGGCATTCACTACCGTGTGCACCTCTTCCCCGTCGTCATGGGCGAGATCGACGATCTGAAGCGGTCCGGACGAGTGCAGGAGCTTCGCGACGCGGCCAAGCGAGCCGATCGCTACCTCAAGGATCTGCGGCGCCGTGGTGATGTCCGGGCTGGCGTGCGGGTCGCTGGAAAGGTGTCGGCCGTGTTTGAGTACGTCGAGCCGAAGGCGGACGGCCTACCGTCTTGGCTGGATCTCGATGTGCCCGACGACCGGCTCGTCGCGGCTGCACTGTTGTTGCAGTCTGCCTATCCAAGCTCAACCCTGTACGTGGCGACGAACGACCTTAACACGCAGAACAAACTCGGGGCGGTGGGGCTGCCATTCGTCGAGCCGCCGACGGAGCAGTGAGGTCTATCTCCGGATAGCTCCTCAAGCGAGGAGCTCACCCCTGACCGCCTCGACTATCCACAGCTACATCGACGCCATCCGCAAGCGCAAAGCCAACGCTCTCATCGGCAACCTCTGGCGGCCACCGGCT
>JALYQB010000145.1 GCA_030856045.1 Actinomycetota bacterium | reverse complement strand
CGGTCCGGCCGGGTCCTTGCTGTCCCGCACGGCGCGGTGCCCAGCGTCCAGATAGGCCACCTCGACGCAGCTGGCCTCGCCGTTGCTGCGGCTGCTCTTGCGCCAGGTGGCGCTGATCAGATCAGTGCTCACTCCCCAAGGGATAGGTGATGGACAACGTGATGCAGCGCGAGAATGAAATCAGCAGAATCGTCCTGGAGGGGCGCCGCACCGATGACCGCGCCCGGTGTAGCGTCGTGGTGAGTCACGAGATCCAGGCAGGTGCTTCGTGAGAACCTCGGCTACAACACAGCGACCAGCCCGGCGACCAGCCAGACCACCACGATCACGGTGACAACGACGGCCGGTATCCAGGCGGCGCTGAGCCAACGTGGCCGCCGCCTGTCTCCCATCTTGTGGGCGAGCAACAGTGAAGTCGCCGCCAGCGTCAGCACCAGCAACACCGGCAGCGGCGTGTTCACGACGATGCTGATCGCGGCGACGACCGTGCCGAGGTCGCCGGCGAATGTCAGGGTGATGCCGACCCGCAGCCTGAGATGCAGCTTGCGCCGCGACACCGGCGGGCCGTTGTCGATCTCCGGTGCGTGGCCTGGTGGGGCGCCCCGGCTCGGTTCACGTGTCATCCCTTGCCCCTCTCTGTGTGCGGCGCTGGAGCGAGCCGGTGGCGCCGCCATCCGGATGGATTCACTTGAGGGGCGAAGCGTCAGGCGAGCGCGGACAACTCCTGCGTCGCCACCGCGAACCGGGCGTGGTCGGAGAGCAGTTCGACCGCCGACCGTTCGGGAAGCAGACCCTGCTCAACGAGGTCGGCGAGCCCGGCGCGAAGAGCTGCGGCGGGCGCGTCGGGCTTGCGACGGAGAGCGACGACGAGAATGGCGACCACCGTCGCGTCGACCTCCGCGGAGGCGGTGGTGACCCGTTCGAGGTCGTGCGCAGCGCAAAAATCGGTCTCGAAACCATACTCCCCTGGCACGGCGGGAATCGTCCGGTCGGTGCGGCGCGGTCTGCGGCCCAGTGGCCGTTCGACGTAGCGCTCCCACCAGGTCACGTACTCGGGCTCCGCCGCCGTGCCCGCATTCACCTGCGGGCCGGTGCGGCAGTGCCGCTCGATGACGGCAACACCGGCGACGATCCGGGCGAGATACCGATCCGGCAGGTCACCGAACTCGGCGGCGCACCGGGCGGCGAGCCTGCGCATCAGCGCGTCCTGGTCCTCCAGCGGTGCCATCGATCCCGCCTCGTCCACCAGGTACTCCAGGAGGGCGCGGTGAAAGTCATCGGGCAGGCCACGAGCGCGCGCCCCCTTCCGGATCCTGTCGGCCCGGGCCTGCGCACCCATCTCGGTCCGCCTGCGCCGGATCCAGTCGGGGGCGGCCCGGATGCGCATGTGCACCCGCACGGCACCCAGCGGGTTACGGAGTTCGCCGGCCCGCTCAGCCAGGAGCCGATGACATTCCACCACCATGTCGACGAGGAAATCGCGGCACGCGCAGTCACCGTCGAGCCAGATCGTGCCGGTGCCGTCCTGGCTGCGGCCGGGTGCGCTGACCCGCAGGTCGCAACGGACGATGGACAGGGATCGATGGATCGCCGCGCGATACGCGTGCGCCTCATGCCAGATCGCCGCCAGCATGGCCGGGAGATCGGATACGCAGGCAGCCGGACGCGATGGTCCGTCATTGGTCAAGAGCCGAGCCGCGCTGGATGCGGGCAGGCGGCAGGAGACAGGCGTCATGACTCGTAACTTTACGATAACGCAAGAAGTTCTGATACGGACTTTTTCGAAAACTTGTGGCCGTACGATCCAGGCCTGCCGCACGAGCCGAGGAGAGCAGATGGGCCTGCTGCCCGCCGAGGTGCCGGAGATGCCGGAGACCAGGTCCGAGATCGTCCCGGCACGGCTAGCGCGCAAGCTCGCACCGCTGTTCGGGGTGCCGTGGGCACAGGGGCCGTTCGGGTCGCGGACGTGGGTCTGTGACTACAACAAGCTCACTCTGTCCGAGATCGCGCGAGGAGCCCCGCTGCCGGGCCGAGGCCAGGCCGCCGAGGCGCGCGCCGCCCTTTCCGACGCCTGGGCCATCGTCGACCGCATCGCGGTGACCGGCGCGGGCGGGTCACTGCCGAACGAGATCCCGAACGCCACGCTCAACCGCTTCGGGCCCGACACCAAGGCCGCGGTCGTGCTCACCGCCGCGAACCGGTTGCTGGCCCCGGTCGCCTGTGCCGTCGAATCCGCTGTGGGGCTACTCGCCGCGGCCGACGGGTCGGCGTTGCCCGCCCGTCTGCGCCTCGCCGCCTGGGCCGCGCTGCTCCTCGAGGCCTTTCGGACGCAACCGGCTCTGCTCGCCGCAGCGATCCGCGCCCGCACCATCCAGCGCGAGCTGCTCGTCGAGTGGTATCTCCCGCTCGCCGGCTCCATCGCCGATCTGCCACTCACCCGCTGTGAGGTGGGGGGACCGCACGCCGACGCGGGGGGTGGCACCGCCTCTCGGCCACGGGACCTCGAACTCGCCGACCGTACGATCCGCAGTCTCGGCGTGACTGCGCCGGACGAGGTGGTGGATCGACTGCTCCGCGAGCTCATCGCCATCGGCACCCGGCAGAGCTCCAGCCATCTGTGGCTGAGCGAGCGAACCCCTGGCCAGCTCGTCGTGGAGGCCCTCGTGCCACCCACGGAGCTGGTGAGCCGCTACGTCGCCGAGCTCACCCACCTTCTCGACGACGGGCCTGCCGAGCAGGAGGTGCTACCGCATATTCCGCAGGCGGCCGATCTGGACGCGCTGCCGCTGCTGGGGCGCCGTGCGATGCTGATCGCCCTGCTCACCGTGCTGCGGCAGGTGCAGTTCGACGACGAGCAGCGCGAACGGACCAGAGCGGCGATCGTGCCGCTGCTCGACAGGGTCGCCGTGCTCGCTACAGAGAGCCTGGGCCCCGACGACCCGCTGACGGTGCTCGGCCGGTGCCGGGCAGCGGACATGACGGTGCACACGCTGCGCCATGACCGTCGCCACGATCTGGCCGTGCCGGTCGAGGAGCTCATGACACAGGTCGAGCGGTGCATCACGCTCGTCGACGCCGGCGTCGTGGACCGGGGGGCCGCCGCCGAGGCGATCTCCTCGGCCAACGTCGAGATCAACATCGTGCGACGAACGAACGCGACCTATCCCGAGTCGAAGCTCCCCGCACCCAAGCAGCTCGACGACTGGCTGCGCGGCACGTGGAGCGCTTTCCAGCACATCTTGGAGATCGATTGGCGCTCACCCGGCGCCGACGAGGACTCCCGGCTCGCGATCGGGCATCACCTGCACAACTACGCCTCCTACCTGACCACCCACCCCGACAGCGAGCCCGCCCTGCTGGCCGCCGTCGAGCTCTTCGAGAGTACCGTCATCCCGGCCCGGGAGCTGTACTGGAAGCGCACGCACAGCTTCCTGCCGTTGCGGCAGTCGCTGCAGGTCGCGTCGCGCGCGACGACGATGCTGAGCCAGCAGGACACCGACGCCGGGCGGCCCACGCAGGCCCGCCGCTGGGCGGCGCAGGGACACGCCTGGATCCGGCGGGCGCTCGACGACCCGGAGACCGCTGAGCTGCTCAGCCATTCGAGCGAGCCCGCCGCCCATTTCTGCCTGCTCGCCGTACCGGCCCTGCTCGCCGCAGTCGAGACGCAGGTGCCGGGCACCGGACCAGCCGACGTGGACCGGGCCGGGCAGCTCCTGGCTGTCGCCGAGGGTTGGGCGCGGCGGTTCACCGGCGACAGCGAGACGAGCTACAGCCACTACGACCGGCTGGTCGACCTGCAGCACCGTCTTGACACACGATCGGATACTGAACCCACCAGACGCACCAGGAGACCTCGATGATCAGAAGACGGTTGCAGGATTGGCTCTGGTACCGGCGGTACCGCGGCATTCGACGAGTCACTACCGACAGTGTCATCGGGGGATCTCCCGAGCACACCCCGACCGCAGATGTCCGATCCGCAGACGTCCGGTTGATCAAACAGCCGGTGGGTACTACGCCTGGTGTGGTACCGGGGGACCCGGAGCTGCTCGCGTCCTTGGAGTGCTCGTATCCGGAACACGTGCGGGAGGCCGTGGAGCTCTTCGGCAGCCCTACGATCGACGGTCGGAAGGAACTGGCGCGTGCGCTGCAGATCGAGGCGCGGCAGCGGCCAACGGTCCCTCCTGTGAAGCTGTTGAGGTCGATCATCGAACAGATGAAAAACGAGTACTCATCCGGCACCGATGTACCACGCCGAGTTCCGTTCACCCCCTCCAGGCCCCGACGTCAGCCGAGTCTCGCCGTGGGATTTCTACCATCGTGACTTCGACCGCCCACGGTAGGCGTTACAGCCACAGCAGTTCGGGCCACGGGCCACAGTAGCGCGCCAACTGCTTGCGGGCCGCCTCAGCCCCACACCCGGCCGCGTCGCCGAGGGTGCGATAGTTCTCCACCCAGCCGATCTCCCCCCACGGGCGGTGCGGGCAGATTGTCTGCTCGGGCACCGGTTCCCGGGGCCGCCCCCCCACGGCTGTCCGGCCGCTGGTCCCCGCGTCCGGGCAGCACGGCACCGGCAGGGAGCTGTCCTTATGCTGCACGACCTGCACCGGGGCGCGCACGCCGTAGGTGGCCACCAGCACAGCCTTGCGGGGTCCGCTGTGGTCCGGCCCGATCCGCTGCCGCAGATGGAAGGCCAGCAGCGAGATGACCGGCCGGCGACGGGTCCACAGCGGCGGGAGCGCGGCGAGGGTGACACGGCGGGCGGCGATGCGTTTGTCCTCATGGATCTCGTCCGGACCGACTGCCGCAACGAGGCGGGCTGCTAACGCGCCCAGCTGGCTCGGCGTGAGCCCTGCCGGGCGTGGCGGCCGACAGTCCGGTACCTCGTCGAGCACATGGGTGGCGATGCGCAACCGGCGCACCAGCTCGGGCAAGTCCTTCTGCTGGTCGCTCAGCTTCTCGCCGGTGAGCCACTTCAGCAGCGCTCGCTGGGTGCGCTCGCCCGCCCGGTGGAAAAGCGCCGCGATCAACCAGCCGACCAAGCGCTCGACCTCCGAAAGCCGGGCGACGCCATCCGCCACATCCGAGGTTGACGAAACCCAAGCATGAAAATCGTCGACGGGCGTCTCGTCGGGCGTCTCGTCAAGGCGGAGCCGGTAACTGAGCACGAGGTTCACCGCACTCACCGCTCGTCCCGCTGTCGCGTCCCCGGCCGCCGCACCGAGGTAGCTCGCATACTGGGTGAGCGCCGTCGCCACATCCGGTTCGTCGGGGCCGTGCCAGCCCCAACGGCTCGCGGAGCGCGTCATCGCCGTGCGGAGGATGCTCGTCAGGTTGGCCACCTCCTGCTGCAGTCCGTCCAGTGGCTGTGCCGCGACGCGACCGAGTCGTTCCTCGATGGCGAGGCGGTAGGCGGCGATCCGGACCAGGAAGTCGGCGTTGCCGACGACCGGAAGATCGGTGCCCACCGTCGGGACGGGCCGCCTGGCCACCCGGTACTCGGTCGCGAGGCCGGCCGCCTGGTCCAACACGTCGAGTGCGACGCCGACCAGGGCGGCATCAGCGGCCGGGTCGGGCAGCTGGTCCGGCCCGTGCCCGAGTGCCACAGTGATCGCCGGAATAACCATGTTCAGGATTAGCTCGGGCTCTCCGGCAGGCCCCGCGTCGGTCACTCCAGCCCGGATCCGCAAGCTACGGCACAGCAACCCGATGACCTGGTCGTCATCCGGGACGATCCGGTCGGTCCGGACCAGGATCCCGAAGGGGCACTGGGCGAAACGGCGGTAACGCAGGAATTTCTTCCCGGCGTGGGCGGTGTTCTGCGCGACACCGGACTCCTTCTTGCCCCAGGTGAGGCAGGCCGCGATGAGCCGGACGTACTCTTGCGGCCGCACCGGATCCGCGGTTGTCGCGAGCTTGTCGACCACCTTCTCGGCCCGGCCGGCAGCGCCGTCGCGCAGCCTCGACCGCGAGCCGCACCTGTCCAGCAGCGCGGCGAGGTCCTCAGGAAAGAGGGCGTCGAACAGTTCCTCGGCGGCGGCCGCCAGCTCGCCCCGGCGTACCTCACGGTCCGCGTCCACCCTCATCCCAGCCCCCCGCCCTCGGAACGGAACCGCACGCTCACCGGGTCGTCTGCGCTGATCAGCCGGGCACGCAACCCGCCGGTCGCGTCCGCCTCGAACGGCACCCAGCGCTGCGAACCGTCGTCCAGACCCGCCTGGAGCACTGCTCTCGACGGCTGCCCGGTGGGCCGGGCCAGCAGGTCGATCTCGGCCGCGTCCTGCGGCGCCGGGCGCAGTGTCCACGCGACCTCCGGCTCCACCCCGACGGCGGCGGCGAGCTCGTCGGGCAGCCGCCAGGTCCCCCGCACCGCGGGTGAGCCCGGTTCCTCTCCGCGCCCTGGCCGCTCCGCGCCACGGAACTGCGCCGCCGGTGGCCCGCCGAGCGCGCGGAGTGCATCGCGCCAGCTCGGGAGCCCGAGGCAGGTCCACAGCTCGTCGGCCCAGGAACCCAGCGCCCCCCGGTTCGTCGGCACCGCCTGATCGGCGACCAGCGTGACGGCCCGGTACGGTGCCCACGCCACCGCGAGGTCGTCGATCTCGACGAGGTCGAGCTGGAGCCACTGCCCGGACCGGCCCGCGGCGAGCAGGTCGGTGACAGCCGCCGACACCCGCGGCCCCAGCAACGCCGCGACGTCTCCCGGGATCCGGCCATCCTGCAGGGTGACCGCGACGAAGGTCGGCGGCCCGTCCGGATCAGCGGTGACGAACCCCGCGACGAGCCCGGCGCGCAGCTGCGCCTCGGTCGCGGGCTCCACAGTCACCAGGGTGAGCGCGACCGTACCCGCGTCGGCGAGATGGTCGATGCGCAAGTGACCGTCCCACGTGGTGACGACCATGCGGCTCCCCAGGCTCGGCGCTCATCAGGCGACAGAGTGCCACAGATCCACGCGGGCCTTTCGGTATTCGGTCAACCCGTTTCGCGGTGAGCTGCCCGCCGCGCGGGCCGATGTCCGCCGCACCGGGACGGATCGCCATCCGGGTATCTGGCTCCGCACGGCCAGCACGGCCACTGCGGACCCTGCCGGAGCCGACCGGAAGGAGCCCGTCATGCGCGGTGGATCCGACGACAACCCATGATCGGGACCCCTCCTGTAACCGGGCGCCGGCAATTCGCGATGTCCGGTAGTCCGTCAATGCAGGGACACGACGGATCTCGTGATCGAAGAGGGGCAACCATGGTCGAACCAGCTCGGGTACGGCGCCTCGCCGCGGTGTGGCTCGTCGTGCTCGCTCTGGTCACGGGTGCCTGTTCGTGGCCGGGTGCGGGTGAGCCGGCGGCACCGTACCAGGTGTCCTACTCCGGAGCCACCGGACGGCTCACCGCGCTCGACCAGTTCGAGGCCACCGAGCAGCTTCGCGACTGGGCCAGGCTCGGGCTGGCGTCGCAACTGCGGCTGGACCGCGACCAGATCGTCGAAGCCCTGTACGACACCACCCCGATCCGAGACCCGGCCTTCGCCGAACTCGTCGAACAGCCCACCGGACCGGGCCGGGGGCTGTTCGACGGGACCACGCTGCATGTCCTGGTCCCCCAGGACGATCCGCACCGGTCGCGCACCATCGGCCTGCTGCTCGACGAGCACCGGGCCGACGCCGGGGCCGACCCGGCCCAGGTACAGGTACACCGCTACCAGATACGCCCGGAGCGCCGGCACATCGAGCTGTTCGCCGAGCCCCCGGCCCCGACCGGTCAGATCCGGGCCGACAACGGCTGGCGCGAGGCGCGGGTCGACCAGCCTGGGGGGCTGGCCGGTTTCCTCACCGACACCAGCCACCTGTCCCGGCTGGAGACCAGGGGGGCGCAGACCTGGGCGGCCGGATGGCACTGGCCGGACGCCCCCGGTGCTCAGGTCACCGCCGAGGACGTCGCCGTGCTCCAGCGCGGCTACCAGCAGACGAGCGGACCGCTGCCCGGGTTCTCGCTGGATCCCCAGCCGGTGTCGACCCTGGACGACGTGCGGGCCACCATCCCCGGACTCGCGCCCGCCCTCGCCGATGCCATCACCTCCGGAAACTGGGCAGGCTCCGGCTACGCTTCGCCGGCCGAGCTCGCCGACCTCGTCGAGGGCACGCTGTTCAACCAACAGCCGCCAGCCGGCACGTTGCCGGCCCGCGGACTCCCGGCGGACCGCACGCAGCTCTGGGCGCTGCGGAACCTGTTGGAAGCCCGGCCGGTGTACAGCCAGGCGCGCTACGACGGCGGGCTGGCAGGCACCGAGGTCGGCATGACGTTGTTCTACACGGATCTGGTGGCCAAGGACTGGACCACCGGCGTCGGGGGCGGAGTGCCGTCGAAGGCCGTCCCCGGCTTCGTGCCCGACATTCGGGCGGTCACCCCGGCCAGCATATGCCCAGGTGAACCGCGCGGCGAGTCCGGCAGGCTGTGGTTCGGGCAGAACGACACCGCGTTCACCTTCGCGCCCACCGGTGTCGACATCGGCGCCCAGGCGACTCGACTGTTCGCCCGGTCGGACGGTCCCGGCGGCACCGAGGTCGAGCCCAGTTACAGCTTCGGCCGTGGACTGCGCTGGTGGGACCAGCACTACCAGCAGATCGCCGATTACGAGCCCCAGTACCACCGGCTTGAGCAGTTGATGCGCTGGAGCGGGGCCCTCGAATGGCTCAGCACCGAAGGGAGCGGCGGACTCCCGGCACCCTCCGGCAGCGGGATCGACTCCAACCTCAGCTTCGCCGACTGGTACGCCGCGCACGACGAACTGCGCGAGCGAGCGCCGCTCACGCTCGTCACACCGCCCTCCGCGAAGCAGGAGGCGGTGCTGCCCACCCCCTCGGCCACCACGCCGAACTGCAACCTTCTGCGGATCGTCGGCGGTGTCTCGCTGGCCGACGGGCTCGCCCGCGGCCGCACCCTCTCGTCCGACACGTCCGGTACCGCTGCGCTGCCGCCCGGAATGGGTCGGGCCGGACCCATCGACCCGGCCACCACCCGCATCGACCCTGCCACCGGTTCGGGCCGGATCGACCAGGTCACGCTGGACGCCGGTCGAGTCACCGACCAGCTCACCCGGGAACTGCGACGCGGGCCGGACGCCACGTCGATCGAGACCACCGGCAGTCCCCGTACCTCGATTCCGTTCGGTGAGGCCCGGCTGAAGGGGGAGACCGAGCCACGCCGGCTCGCGACCGAGGTCCGGTCCGTGGGGCGGGATATGAACTTCGATATGACGCTCGACGGCACGAGGTTCGCCAGCCCGGACGTGCATGTGCCGCCTAGCAGCGGTGTGCAGCAAACCAACATCACGGTGCAGCGCGGCCCGCTCGCCTACCTCCAAGATGCCATCAAGTGGATTCACCGAGACCCGGCCCACCGCCTCGAAGACGCCCCCGGCGTCCGGTACCACTACCAGGGGCCGCAGGGAACCGTGACCCGTTACGACAACGCATGGATCGAGGCCGGCACCGGCCCCACCTCGTCACGGATCAGCGCCGCCGCCGACGTCGTGACTCCCGGTGGAGTCGTCGAGGTCCGTGCCGTCACACCGGAGCAACTACACCCCGCCGACGTCAGGGCGGCCGAGGTCCCCCAGGGAGGTCAGGGGGGCCAGGAAGGCACCGTCACGACGTTCGAGAACGTGGTCAGAACGACCCCGCCGGACATTCCGATCTACGTGGCCGCCGAACCGGCCGCGACCCTGCCGGGCGTGATCCCGGTGCCCGAAGTGCGGGTGCGCGTTCGCAGAGCGACGCTGACCGGCGACCCCAATTCGCCCGGCCCGGTCTTCGGTGAGAACCGGACGTGGCGGCTGGCTGATCGCGCCGGTGCCCCCACCGGATCCGGTGGGGGCGGCGGTCCCGGCGGCCCCGGTGGCCCCGTCGGAGGCGGGGACGGCGACGACTCCAGAGTGGGCCGGCGCGGTCCCGGCGGGGAGATCGTCCTCGTTATCGTGTGCCCCGCCAACTCCCAGCAGGAGCCGCAGCAGAGTGAGGAATGCGCGGGATGAGCGCACCTGGCGAGGAGTTCACCGTCGATGAGGGCTCGCCGTTCGACCTGGCCCTCACCGCGGCCCGGGCGGCTTTCGAACGCCGCGACCTGACGGTCATGGACGAGCAGTATCGGCGTGCTGTCCAGTTCGCCCGCAGCGAGTCGGCGACCCTGCGCACCGCGGTCGCCGCCGAGCACATCCGCCGGCTGCGCGTCCTGAACGACAGCACCAGGGCGCTGGCCCGGTGCGAGGAGTACCTGGCGGGTGGCGGCGAGGACGTCCAGCTGAGGCTGTTGCGCGCCGAGACGGAGCTGTCCCGGGGTGACCACTCCCGGATCGATGCCGAGCTCACCGCGATCCGTCGGCTCGCCGGCGGGCGCCCGGCGCGCCCGGCCGACGACGCGCTACTGAACCGGCTTGAAGGGTGCGCCGCGAGCCGCCACGGCGAGTGGTCGCTCGCCGAGCAGCATCTGCTCCGGGCTAAAGACGGCTTCGCCGCGCTCGGCAACACTGCCGCGGTCACCGTCGTCGACGACGATCTCCGCGACCTCGCCGTACTCCGGGGTGACGCGGCGTCCAGCCAACCGCCGAGCGCACCCGAGCGCTCGCCGCAGGTCCGGCTCACCCGCTCCGAGGAGCTGCGCCTGGCCGGGTGTTATGAGCAAGCTCTCACCGAGCTCGACCCGGCGTTCGAGGGACCGCTCGACCGCGCGATGAGGTTTTTCTTCCTCGAGGCGAAGATCCGGCTGCTGCGCCTGCTGCGCAACGACGACCAGGCCGACAAGCTGATGCCCGCGCTCTACGAGGCCGCCCGTGCGTCCGCGCAGCCTGCGGAGAACCTCGTCGCGGCGCGACGTCTCGCCTCCGATGGCGCCATCGGGCCCAGCGCGCTGGTCGCCCCCGGCCACCGGCTCCAGCACGTCCGCCGGCTCGTCCAGGACAGCCGACTCGACCAGGCCGAGCGGCTGCTGCTCGCTGAACCTGCGCCGCCCGAGCCGGACGACCGCCACGCCGCCGAGTGGCATCTCGCCGCGGCCGAGCTCACCCTCGCCGATGCCGACCGGGCACTGGCGCGGCAGGCTCTCGGTCACCTCCGGGAGTGCCTCCGGTACGCGAGCGCGGACACCCTCATCGCTATCCGGATCATCGCGCAGCGGCTCCTCGGCCACGCCCACGCGTGGCTGGACGAGATGGACGAGGCCGCCGAGGCGTGGGCGAGCGCACACCGGCTGGAGGAGCGGGTAGCCGGGCTGCAACCGAGCCATCACAACCGGGTTCGGATGCTGCGGGCGGCACCGGACGAGTTCGACGAGCGGATCCGGGTGGCCGCCCGCGCGATCGAGCGCGACAAACGATGGGCGCCGGCGGTGGTCGTCGGGATGGAGGCGGCCAGGGGTGCCGCGATCCTGCCCAGGATCCTGCCGGGCCGCGAGCCGCTCGTGCGGGAGCTTCCCAGCCCGAGCGACATCGCCGGTGCCCGCCGCTGGATTCGTCGGACTGTCCGCGGACTGCCCCGGTCGCAGATCATCTGGATGCTGCACGCCACTCCGGATCACGTACACCACGTGTTCATCCAGCGAACCCTGCGTCATGTGCACGTCCACCATGCGCCCGTACCCTGTGCGCGCGACACGTTGATCAAGTCGATCGACGCCCTGACCCGCTGCTGGCAGACCGGCGACACCCTGGAGGCGGCGCTGCTGAGCCGGGACTTCGACGTGCAGCTACTCGGTGTCGCGAAGCAACTGGGACTCGACCATCTGAATCTTCCCGAGCGTTTCGAGCGGATTGCCGTGGTGGCCGGTGGGGAACTGTCCGAGATCCCGTTCGCCCTGCTTCCGTGCCCCGGTCAGGAGTTGCCTGATACTCAGGCCGCTCGTCAGGCACCGTCGCCGCCATGCCTCGGGCGAGACTTCACATTGATAGGAGCCCGGTACGCGCTGTCCGACCTGCCCTGCCTCTCGGTCCGGCACCCGCTGCGCCGACGCTCGCACGGCCAGCGAGGGGCCCGAGGAAAACAGATGCTGCTGCTACAACCGAATGCAGCTGGCGGCACGGCATCGGTCGACGACCACCGGTTCGTCGCCGCGAAAGGCGTGCCGGGCCGAGAGCCCCTCACAGGTGCGCAGGCGACCCCGGCGAGGTTGCGCGAAGAACTGGCCACCGGGCGATACCGCCAGGCGCGCATCGATAGCCACGGCAAGTTCGAGCGTGACCCATCCCTGCAGCCGATCATCCAGCTCGATCCCGAGGGGGCAGCCGGGGAGATGACCCCGGAGGACCTCGAGTCCATGAGGCTCGACGGTACCGGAACGGTCGTGCTGGGTGCCTGCGAAACCGGGATGGCCAAGCGCATCGGGCGCGACGAGCGCACGGGGTTCGTGCGCGCCGCGCTGCTCTCCGGTGCCTCGGCGGCGCTTGCGGCGCGTTGGGAGGCGCTCGACCCGGTGGCCGCGCGCGTCCTGGACCGGTTCGAGCGGAACCTCAGTCACCACCCGCGCGACGTCGCGCTGTTCCTCGCTCAGCGCGAAGAAGACACCCGGGACCGCAGCGGGGACCCGTCGCCGCGGCAATACCCTGCGACGAAAGCCCACCCGGCTCGCTGGGCAGCCTGGACGCTCTACGGCGACACCAGCTATCAGACCCGGCGAGGACCGCTGCTCCGGTGGCTGCTCGGCCCGCGTAACGCGGCAGTGCCGATATCGATATACGAACCGACAACTGGGGGGCAGCGATGAGCGCGTTCGGATTCGCCCGGTGGGCGGCCCACGGCGCAACGGCCGTCCTGGCCCTGCTGACCCTGGTGCCCGCAGCCACTGCCGGACCTGGCAACCGGGCGGTAGGCCAGGAGCCGCCCCCCGAGTTGCAGCCGGTGCAGATCGTGGTCCTGGTCGACGAATCGGGGAGCCTGTCCCCCGAGGACGTCGCCCGGGAACGCGACGCGGCGCGGGTCATCGTGCAGGGCGAGCCGTCGCCCGAGTCGACCGTATCGGTGGTCGGCTTCGCCAGCGCTGACGCGCCCGGCCAGTCGCCGGTCGACCCGGTCTGCCCGCCGACGAAACTGAACACGGCACAGAACCGGCAGTTCCTGGCGGAGTGCGTGGGCGAGGTTCGCCGTCGTAGCCCAGCCGAGGGCGAAGGCACCGACCACGTGAACGCGCTGCGCCAAGCACTGAGCTACCTCCGTGCCCCGGGCACCCCCGACCAACCGAAGATCGTCTTCTTGCTGACCGACGGCAAGCTCGACGTGGGCAAGAGCCCGGCATACGGCAAGACCCCGGATGACCGGGACGACGCCGCCCGACAGCAGATCCCTGGCCTGCTGGCCGAACTGAACCAGGCTGGTGTGCAGGTGTGGCCGCTCGGCTTCGGGCAAGCCGACCAGGCCCAGCTGGGCGGGTTCGCCACCGGCGCCGCGCAAGACCGCTGCGGATTCACGACACCGCAGCCGACCGCGACGGTGATCACCGGATCGGCCGACCTGCTGCGGGCCATCGGCAATGCCTTCAGCACCGCACGCTGCACGAGTGTCAGTGAGCCCAAGACCGACGAGCTACCCGCCGGGGGTAGCGTCGACCTCGAGGTGAACGTCCCCGCGATCGCGAGCGAGGGCTCGATCCTGGTGTTCAAGCGCGATCAGCGGGTCACGGTCGGCTACTTCGACCCGAAGGGCACCCCGGTACCCGCCAACGGCGAGCTCGGGATTTCCCGGTTCGAGCTCATCGGGCAGAACTCCGAGGCCGAATCGCTGCGAATCGTCAACCCGATGCCGGGGCGATGGACGGTGCGGCTGTCCGCGCCACCCGGCGTGTCTGCCCAGGACGTCGGCGCCACGGCCGTCTTCCAGGGCGCGATCCGCGCCGACATCACTGTCGACCCGGTGCGACCCGCCCCGGGGTCGACTGTCGACGTCACGATGCAGGTGTACGGGTCCCGGGACGCGATCAGCGAGCCGGAGCAGCTGCAGGGCCTGACCTTCACCGCCGAGCTGAGTGGCGACGGGTTCCCGCCCGTTCCTCTTGTCGAGCTGTCCGATGAGGACGGCAATGGCCAGTATCGGGGCCCGCTCGGTGTCCCGGATGGTGCAATCGGGCGGCTGGACTTCATCGGCAGCGTTACCGGGATCGGGGTGAGCGGCGACCAGCGCCCCTTCGCCACTCGGATCTCGCGTGGCGCCGCCGACGTCCAGGGCACGCTATCCCTCGACGGCGTCGACACCGACATCGTCGTCGGGACCTCGCTGAACGGGACGGCGAACGTCACCAACTCGACCGGGCAGCCGCACACGCTACGGCTCGAGGTGGCCGACCAGAGCCCGGGCACGGTGGTGGCGGCCGAGCCGGCCCAGCTGACGGTGCCGGCCTCCGGTAAGGCCGTACTGCCGTTCACCGTCCGATTCGACCCGGCCACCGCGCTCGGTGGCAACCAGGCCCGGCTGCGGCTGGTGGACGAATCCGACGGCACCCTGGTCGCAGAGCTGCTGTTCGCCCGCAATGTCGTGGCCGAGCCCGGCCTGATCGAGCGCTTCTGGTGGCTGTGGCTGCTCCTCGCGATCGCGCTGGGCGGGGCGATCGCCGGACTGGTCAGGTGGTGGCGTCGGCGCCCACCACCGCCGAGCGACCTGCGCGGTGTCCGGATCGAGCTGCGCCGCCGCGGCGAGGTCGTCGACACCATCACCGCACGCCACCGCGGGGAGGAATTTCGCCTCGGGGTCCTGCGCGACGACGGCGCCGCGCGTCCTGGCCTCACGACGGGCACCGGCGGAGATCGTTACCGGGTGCACAGAGGCCGAGGCGGGCCCAGAGTGTCGGGACCGTCCGGCGAGCCCGTCGACCTGGCCCCGGGCGGGGTGCTCGACCTGGGCGACGGTGTGGAGCTGGTCGTGCACGACCGCCCGGCGAGCGGCGGTGCAAGCAGGCCGGTCCGCAAGCCATCGGCGAATGGTAGCCGGGGCACGCGACCGCGCCCGACGTACCGCCCTGACCCTTATTCGAACGGTGACCCGGGCAACCGCCCAGGCTCGAGGGAGGACCCCTATGACAACACCGACTAGCCGGACCGGCCAGAGGACGAGGTGAGGATCGCGTCATGAAGATTCATCAGCCGATGCTGTTCCTCGGTCTCGGGGGGACGGGTTGCCGGGTGGGCCGAGAGCTGGAGCGAGTGCTGCGGGAGGCTCTCTGCGGCCCGGACGGCACTGAGCTGGTCGGGCGGATGCGCGGCCATGACTACCTGCCCTACCAGCTACCGCCGTGTCTGCAGTTCGTGTACGCCGACCTGAGCGTCAACGAGCTGAGCAAGGTGCTCCCGAACGTGGTACCCAGCGCCGATCATCACGCGGCCGCCCAGCACACCACGCATCTCATTGCGAATCTGGTCCCGCCGAACCATCACAACAGCGCACAGCTCACGCAGGCGATGCGGATCACGATGGACGACGGGCTGTTGAGCTGGCTGCCGGGTCCGGAGACCGATCCGCGGGTTGCGCCGCTGACTGCGGGGGCGGGTCAGTTACCGACGGTGGGGCGGGCGGTGCTGTTCGAGACGATGCGTCAGGGCCGCGGCCCGAACGCGGTGTTGCATGGGGTGACCGCTGCGATGCAGCAGATCAACGCCTCGGGTGCCGCGTTGCATGAACTCGGCGGCAGGCTGGACAACACCCTTGACGTGTTCGTGGCGTTCTCGGTGGCAGGGGGCACTGGTAACGGCATTTTCTACGATTACCTGCACATGGTCGGCGAGCTGGTGCGCCAGACCGGTACCCAGGCCCGGATCTACCCGCTGGTGCTCATGCCCTCGGCGTTCGAGGACGGGATGGGCGGGGGGCGGGCCGCGGTGCTCAACGCGGGTTCCGCGCTGGTGGATCTGTTCCGGCTGGTTGATGACCAGAATGCCCAGGGCACTGACGATGAGGTGGGCGGGGGAACGCAGGATCGGGGTCCGCTCTCTGTCCGCTTCCCGAGCGAGCCGCATCCGATCATTCTGCGGCCGGCCACCGTGCAGACCGCGTTCCTGTTCGGCCGCCCGGATGACGGGGTGAACGGTGAGGACCTGATCCGCTCGATGGTGTCTTTGATCATGGCGTTGGTCGGCGCGGGGCCCGAGGGGGGTGTGTCCTTCGCTGAGTACTTCGTGAACACCACGTCCAGCCGCTCGGCGCTGTCTGAGACCGGGATCGGCAGGCGAGGGGTGTCGACAGCCGCGGTCGCCTCGCTGACGATCCCGCTCGCCGCGCTGGCCGACGTGGTGAGCTCGCGGCTGCTGGCCGACGCGGTGCGCGCCCTGCGGGTGACACCCACTGGTGCCGGGGTGCAGAACCGTGACCTCATCGAGCGCTTCGACATCGCTTCCGGGCTGGAGGGCTTCTTCTCGTGTGCGCCGCTGGACAGCTTCGCCGACACCGAGGACCCTCCGATCGGCTACGACGCGATCATTCAGGCGCTGGGCGCCCGGGCCCGGAGTATGCAGGACAGCCTGGAGCGCAACGAACGGTTGCTCGGCCCGCACATCGGCCGGTTGGCCAGGGACTTCAGCCCGGTCCAGGCCGCCGAGGAACTGGTCCGCCGGACCGACCCCTTCCAGCTGCGGCGGATGGTGCTCGGCGACCCCGGTTACCCCGAACCGCTGGACCGCGGCGGGTTCGAGAAGGTCCTCGCCGACCGCAAGGCCCCCGGCCGGTCCCCGGCGGGTTTCGACTTCGGGCAGCAGCCCCCGCAGCCCGAGGGCGTGCGCCGGCGCGGCGGGCTGCGCAGGCTACGCTGGACCGACCCGACCGTCCAGCAGGCCATCGAGGACCAGGACGCCTGGTACCGGTGGCGCACGCGCCGGGTGTGGCACGCGGCGTGGGCGGCGAACGCGCGGATCTGGGAACCGCGCTGGCGCTCGTTCTGTGACCAGCTCACCGCCATCACCGAGGCGTTCACCGAGCACATCGCCTGGGACGACCGGCACTTCGGCCAGCGAGCTGCCCAACTCTACGCGTCCCGGCTCGGAGTGTCCTACCTGCTGCCGCCCGACGACGGCGGGATGGACGCCTTCTACTCTCGGGTGCTGGCCAGTGTGACCAACCGGTACCGCGACCGGCTCGGCCCCAACCCCACCGCGGCCGACATCGTCGCGCTGATCCTCGGCGACGACGGCTGGCGCGACGTCTACCGGGCCGGCCGGGAGGAACCCGGGACGGCAGTCGCCCGGGTCCGCCAGCGGATCCGGGGCGCGGTATCGGAATGCTTCCGCCCCGGCGGCAGCGAGCGCCCGCTCATCCCGTCGATGCAAGACCTGCTCACGGCCGTCGTGGGCCGGTCCGCCACCACGATCGACGACGCCGATATCGCCCATTTCCGGAACAAGCTCGCCGGTCTCGTCCCGGGCGGATACGCCCCGGCGGGCGAAGGTGAGCTGAAGGTGCTCATCTCCTACCCCGCCGGTGCCCGCGACGAGGAACTGGAGGCGTTCCTGCGGCGCGCCGTGCTGCTGCCTGCCGACGCGCCGTCGATCGAGTTCCGCCCGACCGAGTCCGACGCGCTGGTCGTGGTGCTGTTCCGCACCTGTATGGGGGTCACCCAGGTCCCCGAGGTACGCGGGGCCATCCAGCTGGGGGGCGAGGCGCTGCGCCACGAACGGGCCAACGACAGGCTGCAGTGGCGCCAGCGACTTGGCAAAGTCTCTGACTACCAGGTCGCCACGCCGGTCGACCGTGCTTTGATCCTGCAAAGCTTCCTCAACGCGATATGGAACGGGTGGGTGGAACTCGACCCACCCGGGCAGGACCGCAGCCCGGAGCGGATCCGGGTCCGCATCGGCCACACCGACGCCCCTCCCCTGGCACTGACCCTGAGCCCGTTCCGGGAACTGTCCTCATGGGCCAGCCTGCTGCAGTCCTACGAGGCATGGGTACTCAACGACAGCAGCAGCACCCGCCGAAACCTCGCCGCCGAGCTCATCTCGACACTGCCCCAGAACGTGGACCGCAGCCCTGAACCACCCTCATCGCTGTTCACCATGCTCTATCAACTACCCGGAAAAGAACTACCGCTGATCAACGAGGTGCGCAACCGCCCCGGAATCGGCACCGGAGAGCAAATCGCCCTGTTCGAGGAATTCTGGACCCGGACCATGCCCGCCGCCCTCGACCTGCCCTTCCGCGGTGTGAAAGCCCCGTTCGACAACCTACGCGGCCTCACCGAATTCTTCGGCCACGAATCCCCGGAGCAGGACCGATGACCACCCGGCCCGACGAGTCCGACTTCGTCGTCCTCGACCTGCGTGACGGCGTGGGCGACCTCGCGCAGGTCGAAGGGTCGGTCCTGGTTCTGGACCATGCCGAGACGGCCGCCGAGCACGACCAGATCTACCAGGCGCTGCTGGGCAGCCCCCAGGTCTCAGCGGTGATCTGTCTCGCGCTCGACGGCGGCGATCGCGACGGAAAGGTGAGTGTCCGGCCCGCGCCGTCGCTGGCTCCCGCCGAGCGTGCGGCCACCCTCTGGATCGGTGACCAGCACGGCATCCGGTGGCGGCCCACCGAGACCCGGGTGCGGATCGTTCAGCCGGCTGAGCCGTCCGGACTGCACCAGCTGATGGGCGCCCTGGCCGAGCCCGCCGTCTTCGACGCCGTGGTGAGCTGCGTCAGCACGCTCCCGTACAGCACGGCCAGCGCGGGCCTGGCACTGGAGCGGACCAGCTTGCACCAGGCTGAGCTACTCCGGGTGCGGGACGAGGCCGTCACCCAGTTCACTGACCAGGACGCAGGGCAGGCGGCTGCGCGCGAGGTGCCCCGCGACGAGTTCCGCGCCGCGGTCCGCGCGGTCATCGAGACCGACTCGGCGCAGGACATCCTCGTTCCCGACGGCGAGCTGGCTGCGGCCCGCGCTCGCGCCTTCGGTGCGCTGGACGCGGCGGACCACGAGATCACCCGCCTGGACCACCGGCTGGCCCCGTTTCCGAGACATCGACCCGGACGGGTCGTCGGGGGTGTCGTCGAGGAGGCGCGAGCGGCCGCGCGCGACTTCCACGAGAAGGTGACCCGCCAGCTACTGCGCATCGACGAGAACCTGCGGGGGCAGCGGGTCCCGTACGAAGTCGTGACCCAGCTGGGGGTACGCGCTCCGGTCCCGGCCCGGCCTCGTGAGATCCGGGATCGGGTGCGCTACCTCGTCGAGGACTGGCTCGGGCGGTATCGGTCGATCGCGCACCTGCTCCCGGACCTCGACACCGCACGGATCGCGCAGGAACCGCAGGGCTGTCCGGCCGCCATCGCCGAGCTGGCGACGCTGGCGCCACCCGCTGATCCCGCGCCACCGTTCCAGGCCGGGCCGAGGCCGCTGATCGCCGCGCCGCTCGCCGCGCTGACCGGCGTGCTCGCGGTAGTCGGAGTGGCACCGGGGATCGTCACCTGGACCCTCGTCCTGGCCTGGTTCGCGGCCGGTCTGCTGCTGCACGCCCGGCAGCCGACCGGCACCGGTGAGCTGGGCTTCGTTGCGGCGCTGGCACCCGCCGGGCTGCGCTGGGGGCTGCCGGTGCTCGGTGGGTTGGTGCTGGCCGCGATCGTGGGCGCGACGGAGGCGCCGGATCCGTGGAATGTCGGGCTGACAGTGCTCGCAGCGCTCATCTTCTTCGCAACGGTGGCGGTGAGCTGGCGGCGGGGGGTGCGACGGTGGCGGCGCGTGCTCGGCCTCGGCGAACTTCGGTCTCAGGTCGCCCGGGCCGACCAGCTGCTCGATGAGGTGGTCCGGGCCGAGTGGCGGCCGTCGGCCCAACGGGCGCTGTTCGCCGAGGGGCTGCGCCAGGTCTCGATCGGGCTGACCGCGATCCAGGAGGTGCTCACCGGGCGGGCGGACGACCTGTTCGCAAACCCTGGGCAGGGTGAGGAGCCGGACGCGCGGCCGGACCGGGACGTCTACCAAGAGGTGCGCGAGGTCGTGGTGACCGACCTGGTCGACCTGACGATCGCCGCGCTACGGCCGTGCTGGGCCGGGATCGAGGCAGCACGGCCCGCCGGGCCTACCGAGCACACCCAGGCGACCAAGCGCCTGCTCACCGTCTATCACGGGCATGTCGAATGCCACGGACTGCCCGCGCCGCCACCGTTCGCCCGTGAACGCGCCGATCGTGCGACGCTGGCCACCCGGCTGTGGGCCGGTTCCGATGTCAGCGACGCACTCGCGCGCGGCACCGAGGACGAGATGACCCAGCTGTGCCGTGCCGGGCAGCTCAATGCCGTGAGCGCCATGGCCGGTGGCGCGCAGCTCGTGCGGTTCGCCCCGGTCGCTGTTCGCGGGCAGACCTGGGATCCGACCGGCCCCGGGCCCGCAGTCACCTGGACCGGCGACGCCGAGATCGCAGGCACGCTGCGGTTCGTCCCGCTCAGGCAGGGAGTGTTCCAATGACCGGCTCGGACGCCGACCGGCCCGATGAGCCGCCAACCACGGTCCGCTGCCGCACCATCGACGGCACTGCGCACACCCTCCAGCTGTCGGTCGTCGGCGATGCCGGCCCGACCGGCGCCTACCTGCCTGCCCGGATGGTGTCCGTCGACGGCGGCCCGGCACTGCTGCAGAAGTGGGTGCCGCGCATGCCGTCCGGCGAGCCGGGCCCGCTCACCATGCTGGACCGCGAGATCCAAGCAACCCACCGCTTCGCGCTATTGTTCCCGCGCAACGCATACCCGCTGGAGCTGCCTCGCCTGCGGTACTACGACGTGGACAGCGAAGAGCCCTCCATGCTGCTCGAGCCTTACCGTGGCGCGCCGGTCGCCGAGGTCCAGCAACTCTCGGCCCAGGACCGCTACCGGCTCCAGGTCGGCCTGCTGCGGGCTCTGCGCCTCGTTGGCGTGGCGGGCATGACCCATGGCCGGGTGGATCTCGACACGCTGCGCTGGGACGCCGCGACCAGGGCTGTCCAGCTTGTCGGTTTCGAGCGAGCCACCCCAATCGGCGACCGGAGCCCGGGGGCCGCAGGTGGCGAGCCGGCCGACATCCGCGACGACGTCTGGGACGCCGGGCTGGCCATTTGGCGGACCGCGTACCCGGCTCATGACGGGCGCGGGGCCCCGGACCTCACAGTGGACGGTGGCGCCTTGAGCGCCCTGCTCGCGGGCGTGTTCGTCGACCCGCCCGCCGCCCGGCCTACCCCAGGGGAGCTGCTGTCCAGGCTTCGCGAGCCGACGCAGGTACGCGTGGTCGACCTCGCCAGCCCGTTGCGCGCGAGCGAGGACGCCTTCGACAAGGCTGTGCAGCGCAAGCGCGGGCACCGAAAGGAGGAGCAAGCGCGGGCCAGTTCGGCGCAGTCGCGGTGGACCAGGCTCCGGACGGCCCTGACCAGCCCCGCCTCCCGGCCTCCGACCGCGGAGACGGCACCGCCCGCGCTCGTCCGGTGCCCAGTGTGCCTGGATTCCTACCCGCGCCCCGACGACGAGCTGTGGCGCCAGCACGACGGGCAGTACCACCAGGACTCCTCGGACGTGCGGGACCCATTGAAGGTGGACCTCGCCCGCCTCAACAGCTACCGGCGCTGTCCCAACCCGTCGCAGGACACCGCCGAGCATTACCTGCCCGCGAACTATCACGCCTACGATCCCCCGCTGGTCGTGACGATGATCGGCCGGCCGACCGCAGGCAAGACCCACCTGCTCGCCGCGATGATCCGGGAGGTCGTCGAGCGCGGTGGTCTGACGCCGTACGGACTCACGGCAACCCCGCTCGACCTCAATCGCCACGACGCCTACCGGAAAGGGTTCCTCGAGCCGACCGAGCACGGCGTGCAGCTGCCAGAGACTCCTGAACGGCTCACCGATCCGGTCGACATCCTGCTGATCCGTGGGCGCCGCGGGACCCGGCCGCTGGCGTTCTTCGACGTGGCGGGCGAGGACCTGCAAGCGGTGGGCGACGGCGAACTCGCCCGGTTCCTCATCGGCACGAACGCCGTGATCTTCGTGCACGGGCTGGAGCCAACCCCCCAACCGCGCGGCAACCAGGCGCTGGAGATGTCGCTGGCCCGGCTCCGCGCCGTGCCGGACGTCGAACGGCTGCCCGCGGCGATCGTCGCCACCAAGTCCGACCGGCTGCGCTACCACCCACCGGTCGACCAGTGGCTGCGGCGTGAACGCGACCGTCTCGCGCCCCTCAACGCCGAGCAGCTGCACTGGGAGAGCCGCGACGTCTTCGCGTTCCTCCATCACCGCCAAGAGCACGCCGTACTGGCCCCGTTCAGCGTCTTCGACCGCTGCACCCTGCATTTCGCGTCGGCGAGCGGGTGCGATGCATCCCCGGACGGGGAGGTGTTCGCCCGCGGCTTCGAGCCGTCACGGGCGCTGAGGCCGCTGGTCGCCATCCTGGCGATGGCCGGGATGATCGAGGATGCCCAGGCGCGCCTGGTCGGGACCTGAGCCCGGCAGGCGCGCCGGGCGCAGTGACGCGACACTGTGGCAGCCCGTGGCCTGACAGATCACACCCCCCGGCATCAACGTTCGGTGCCGGGCTGCTGTGTGCGCGGGTCGGCGGGTCAGTCGAACTCGCCGGAGCGGATTCCGGCGGTGAACGCGGCCCACTCCGTACGGGGGAAGATCAGGACCGGTCCGGCCGGGTCCTTGCCGTCCCGCACGGCGCGGTGCCCGCCGTCCAGATCGGCGACCTCGACGCAGCTCGCCTGACCATTGCTGCGGCTGCTCTTGCGCCATGTGGCGCTCGACAGATCTGTGCTCACTTTCCTAACTCCCTTGTCACTCGGGTGATCAGTTCAGCGGAAGCCGTCTCGTCCAGAGCCAGCTCCCCAATGCTGCGTCGTAACGCTCGACCTCGTGCGGCTTGTCCAGGTACAACGCTCCGGTGAAGCCGTCGACGTAGACCGTGGCGACTCGGTCTCCTAGCCGTTGCTGTTGGCCGGGAAGCGCAGGATCTCGAACAGCCTGGACATGATGCCGCGATGCAGCCCGGCGGCGATCTGGCGGCGCACGAAGGCGCGCCGAACGCAGTGACGTGACACTGTGGCGGTCCGATGGCCTGACAGATCACATCCCCAGCAACACTCGGTGCCGGGGCTGCTGTGTGCGCGGTCGGCGGGTCAGTCGAACTCGCCGGAGCGGATTCCGGCGGTGAACGCGGCCCACTCTGCGCGGGGGAAGATCAGGGCCGGTCCGGCCGGGTCCTTGCTGTCCCGCACGGCGTGGTGCCCGCCGTCCAGATCGGTGACCTCGATACAGTTCGAGCTGGAGTTGCTGCGGCTACTCTTGCGCCAGGTGGCGCTGGTCAGATCGGTGCTCACTTCCCTAGCTCCCTTGTCACTCGGGTGATCAGTTCTTCGGAGGCCCCCTCGTCTAACGCCGCCCCCCGGATATTGGTGAAGGCCTCGTGGTAGCGGGCGATCTCGCGGGGCTTGTCCAGGTACAAGTCTCCGGTGAATCCGTCGACGTAGACCGTGTGCGGTTCGGTTTCTTGGCCGTTACTGTTGGACGGGAACCGCAGGATCTCGAACGGTCCGGACAAGATGCCGTGGTGCAGACCAGCGGCAAACGGCACCACCCGGATCGACACGGTGGGCAGGGCGCCTGCTTCCACCAGCCGTTCAAGCTGGCGCACCATCACGGCGGTATCGCCAATCGGACGGTGCAGGATGGCCTCGTTGAGCACGATGTCGAACATCGGCGGTGCAGTGACTCTGCTGAGCAGGGTTTGCCGGGCCATCCGGACACTGACTCGCCGCTCGATCTCCGCCTCGTCCACCCCCGGCTTGTCCGCTTGAATGACCGTGCGGGCGTAGTCCTCGGTTTGCAACAGTCCGGGTACCAGCTCGGACTCGTACCAGGAGAAGTGCGACGCGGCCTCCTCCAGGCCGATGTAGACGTCGAAACCTTCCGGTATGACGTCGCCGTAGGAGTGCCACCAGCCGCGCGCCTTGGTCTCCTTGGCCAGCCCCATGAGTGCCTCGGTCGTGTCAACCGGTGCGCCGTAGATCCGGCACATGGTCTCCACGTCGAGGCTGCGCATCCCGGTCTGGCCGGTCTCGATGCGCCAGATCTTGGCCTCGGACCACTCCAGTGACGCGGCGGCTGCCCGCACCGTCAGCCGGGACCGATTGCGCAGGTCACGCAGGTACCGGCCCAGCTGGCGCCGCGGCACCGTCGACCCGGTCGTGCCCTCGGTCATCA
>JALYQB010000109.1 GCA_030856045.1 Actinomycetota bacterium | reverse complement strand
CCTCGACCACTACGCCGAGATCGGGTTCGGCGGGTTCGCCGGGATCGTGGACGACATCGGCGGCGTCGAGCTGTGCCTGCCGGAGCCGATCAGCGATCCCCTCGCGGGGATCGATCTGCCCGCCGGGTGCCAGGAGCTGTCCGGCCCGCAGGCGCTGGGCTACGTGCGCACCCGGGCGTCCGCGAACGGCGACCTCGACCGGGTGATGCGGCAGCGGGAGTTCCTCGGGGCGCTGGTCGGCAAGGCCACCAGTCCGGCCGTGCTGGCGAATCCGTTCCGGGCGGTGCCGCTGATCACCGGCGCGCCGGACGCGCTGACCGTCGGCAACGGCGACCACCTCTGGCACCTCGCGCGGCTCGGGTGGTCGATGCGGGGGATCTCCAGTGGTGGGGTGGTCACGACCACCGTGCCCATCGCGGGGTTCGGCGAGGTGGACGACGGCGGGTCCGCGGTGCTCTGGGACCGAGAGGCGGCGGGAGTCATGTTCGACGCCCTCGCGCAGGACCGCCCCGTGCCGCCGGAAGTGCTGCCGGGCTGACGCGCCCGCGAGTTCACAGCGCATCCAAACCGGGGGACACGCGCCAGACACGCGCACCGGAACCGGGCGACACGGCCGCCGACCGGCCATCTCCTACGAAGCCCCCGGCCGAGTGACCGGTAGGGCAAGCAACCGTTCGCCATTACGACACGTGAGCGAAACCCCCTAGCCCACCGCTGTCCATCGTCACCCATAAGCGTGGTGCCCACCCAATTGATCTCGCTGTGCCGCATCCGGGGTGACCTCGTTCCTCGTCCGCACCGGTCACTGTGCTCGGCGCTACCAGCCACCGTGGAGGCCGTTCGTATGACCGATGTCGACCGCCGCTCGCTCCTTCGAGCCGGGACTATCACCGCTGGAGCCGCGCTCCTCGGCGGCACCGCCCTGCAGGCTCTCACCCAGCGCATGGCCGAGGCGGCCCCCCGGGGCGGCCCCGTGGCGGGTGTCCGACCCGGCGGGAAGATCGACTACGGGCCGCTCTCCCCGGTGGCCGCGCTCAACACCGGCGACCGCTGGCTGGCGCTGCCCGCAGGCTTCGAGTACACGATCCTCACCAAGACCGGCGACGTCATGAGCGACGGGCGACCCACCCCGAGAGCGCACGACGGCATGGGTTCGTTCCGCGGACGTGGCGGCTCCACCCGGCTCATCTGCAACCACGAGATCCGGTTCAGCGGGGGGGACGCGCCCAGCCAGGGCACGTTCGTCATCGACGGCACGGGGTCCTACGACCCGACGGCCGGCGGCGGAACCACCACCATCGACTTCGACCCTCGGCAGTTCCGCAGCCCCAGCGGCGGCAAGGTCCGCGACTTCGTCAGCATGCGTGGCTCGGTCGTGAACTGTGCGGGCGGAGTCTCCTACCGCCAGACGGCCTGGATCACCAGTGAGGAGATCGTGCAGGGACCCGACACGGCCCCGGCGACGGCCGAGCGGCACGGCTACAACTTCTTCGTCCCGGTCGGCGCGGACGGGCCGGTCACCCCGGAGCCGCTGAAGGCGATGGGCCGCTTCGCTCACGAGGCGGTCGCCGTGGATCAGCGAAGCGGCATCGTCTACGAGACCGAGGATGCCGGGTCGGGCGTCGGAAGCGGCTTCTACCGCTTCCTTCCCGTCGACCCCGGCGAGCTCTCCCGGGGCGGCGAACTCCAGATGCTGGCCATCAGTGGTCGTTCGCAGGCGGATCTCCGCGAGGGGCAGCGGCAGCGAGTGCCACTGCCGGTGGAGTGGGTCACGATCGACGACCCCGATCCGTCGGGCAGCAACGACGTCTTCAACCAGGGCCTCGCCAAGGGCGGTGCGGCGTTCAACCGGCTCGAAGGCTGCTGGGAAGGCGACGGCAGTATCTTCTTCTCCTCCACCAGCGGCGGCGACGCCAAGAACGGCGACGTCAACGATGACGGCTTCCGTGAGGGGTACGGCCAGATCTGGGAGTACCGGCCGCAAGGCAGGTCCGGCGGGCAGCTCGTGCTCCTGTTCGAGTCCCCGGACGGTGACGTGCTCGACTCGCCGGACAACATCGTCGTGACGCCCCGCGGCGGCGTCCTGATCTGCGAGGACGACTCGTCCAGCGCCAACGCCGGCCAGAACGACACCAGCAGGTTCTTCGGTGAGGACAAGAACCGGCTGATCGGGCTGACGATGAGCGGCGAGGCATTTCCCTTCGCCGAGAACATCCTGTCGGAAGCGGAACTGGCAGGCGCGTGCTGGAGCGGAGACGGAACCGTTCTGTTCGTGAACATCTTCGGCGAGGACGTCGCCGGTTCAGGCGGCACCATGGCGATCACCGGGCCGTGGGACAACGGCGCCCTCTGAGTTCGTCGTGGCTCACCGGCTCCGGTCTCGTACCCCTCACGCGGGGGACACCGCGACGATCCGGTCGAGCATGAAGCTGCGCTCGTCTCCCTGAAGCCGGCACCACGCCACCAGCATCGGCGGCAGGAACTCCACCGGCTCGACCACCTGGCGGGTGGCGATGCCGCCCGAGTCGATGTAGTCGATGAGCACGGGCAGCCCCCGGTCCACGGCGTGCGCCAGCGTCAGCACCTCCATCGGCTCCAGCTCGGCGGAGTGGCGCCGCACGTGGTGCAGGGTCAGCGAGCTGCGGGTGGTATGGCCGTCGTCGCGGGCGAGCAGCGTCGCGGCCAGCGCGGCCAGTGCCCCGGGCGCCGGCCCGGGGGCCGCGTCGGAGGTGCGCCGGACGGGCGGTGGC
>JALYQB010000049.1 GCA_030856045.1 Actinomycetota bacterium | reverse complement strand
GAGCACCACCGGAAGCCCAGTCCGACGACGGTACGCCTCGATCAGCGACCAGAAGAGGGGGTTCGTGGCGCGGGGCACCGTCTGGACACGGGCTGACCCGTCGACGTGAACCACGGCCGGGATCACGCGTCGTTTGCTCGGCTCGACCGCAGAGGTCGCGAGCATGAACGGATACACGTGCTCGCCCGCCCGGTGAAGCTGGAAGTAGTCGGTCGCGTGCTCAGCTAGTACCGCGGGCGCGAGAGGACGGAACATTTCCCGGCGCTTGATGAGCGCGTTGATCCGGTCGACGACGGCCGCGTCGGTGGCGGGAGCAAGGATGCTCCGGGAGCCGAGTGCGCGAGGTCCGAACTCCGCACGACCCTGAAACCAGCCGATCACCATGCCCTGTTGGAGGAGCCGTGCTGCCTCATCCTGCGGGTGATTCACCGTCTCGACCTGGTAGCCGCGCTTGGCGAGCGGCGTTACTTCAGGGGCGATGTCGAGGTCGCTGTACTCGGGTCCGAGGAAGGCGTGGTCGAGGCTGACGCGATGCGCGCTGCGACCTTCGGCGCTCGTGAGCAGCGCTGCGCCGATGGAGGTACCGGCATCCCCTGCGGCTGGCTGAACATACACCCGGTCGAAGCGGTTGGACGCGATCACGGTGCGGTTGGCCGCGCAGTTGAGCGCGACTCCCCCGGCAAGGCACAGGTCTCGGCGGGGTACGAGGCGTTGCGCGTGGGCAAGGAACGCTCCGACGAGCCGGTCGAGGAGGTGCTGGGCGGCGTAGGCGATGTCGCGATGCCGGTCGGTGATGTCTTCTCCGGGGCGCCGGGGCTGGCCAAGCAGTTCGATCAGGCGGGGGCTGTAGAGGTTGTGGGCGGCGCTGGGTCGGCGGTGGTGGTCGAAGTATCGCAGGTCCAGCCGCAGCCGTCCGGTGGCGTCGTCAAGCCTGGCGAGCTGGGCGACACGGCCGACGAGGGACGAGGTTCCGTAGGCAGCCAGGCCCATGACCTTGTATTCGTCGCGCTGGGGTCGAAACCCCAGGAATCGCGTGAGCATGCTGTAGAGGTAGCCGAAGGAATGCGGGTACACGATCCGGTGCCGTGGATGTAGTCGACCGTCGTATCCGTCATAGACGCACGCGGTCTCGTACTCGCCCCGTCCGTCGAGGGTGACTACGAGCGCGTCGTCAAACGGTGAGGTCAGATAGGCGCTCGCGGCGTGTGCGTGGTGATGCGGGACCGGGGTCACGCGGACGCCGGGCCGCAACACGCCACCGGCTCGGATGGCGCGGGGCAGACGGCGGCGCTTGCGGTACTTGTCTAGGTCGGAGGCCAGCGATCCGAGCGCGGCGGGGAAGCCGTGCCACAGGTTCGCTGGGGCCAGCAGCACTTGCAGTTTCGGATCGACGAACAACGCGACCTGCTCCACGTCGCCGGCGGTCAGGCCGGCCTCGGCCAGGCAGTAGGTGATGGCGTCGGAGGGGAACGCCTTCGTGTGCTTGACACGGGTCAGGCGCTCTTCCTCCACAGCCGCGATCACGCGGCCTTCGTGTACCACCGCTGCGGCGGCGTCATGCGTGCCGAAGTTCAGCCCGAGGACCGGTGCGCTCACTTGTCGGCGGGACTGCCGATGCGCTCCTGACCACCCAGGTACGGGCGGAGCACCTTGGGCACCGTCACCGAGCCATCGGGCTCAAGATGGTTCTCCAGGATCGCGAAAGCGGCCCGGTCCGTAATACCGGTCGAGGAGATGGTGTGCGGGAGCACCATCTTGCCGTCGGGTCCCCGAAACCGGATCTTGAAGCGTCGCGCCTGGTAGTCCCACAGATCGGTGTTGGAGTGGGTCTCCTTGTAGGCGCCGAACGACGGGAACCACGCCTCGGTGTCGTACTTCTTGTACGCCGGTGCGCCCATGTCGCCCAGGCACACCCGTACCACTCGGTAAGGAAGCTCCAGGCTGGTGAGGAGATCTTCGACGTTGCGCTGGCACTCGTTGAGCCAGTGCTCGGACTCTGCGGGGTCGCAGATGATGATCTGCTCCACCTTGTGGAACTGGTGGACCCGGAAGCCACCCCGGTTCGAGCGTCCAGCGGATCCGGCCTCGGTCCGGAAGCACGGCGAGAACGCGGTGACGAGGATGGGGAACTCGACCGGGTCGATGACGGTGTCACCGTAGTAGCCGATCAAGGTCTGTTCGGACGTGCCGATCAAGGAGAGATCGGTGTCTTCGATCTTGTAGATCTGGTCGGCGAAAAAGGGCAGGTAACCGGTACCGAACAAGGTGCGCTCGCGAGCGACCAACGGCGTGAACATCGGCGAGAAACCACGACCGACGAGGAAGTCCTGGGTGTAGGAGAACATCGCCCAGGCCAGCCGCGCCCCGTCGCCCTTCCAGTAGTAGAAGCCCGACCCCGCGACCTCGGCGCCCCGGGCCATGTCGAAGATGCCGAGCCGGGAACCGATCACGTCATGCGAGCGTGCCTCGCCGGCTGCGACGGGGTCGCCAACCCGGCGCAGCTCGACGTTGTCTTCGTCGTCGTCGCCGGGGGGCGTGTCGTCGGCGAACACGTTCGGGACGCGGACCCACAGGTCATCGCGCTCCGTCTCCAGGACGCGGAACTGCTCGGTGGCTTCCCGCAGCTGCTCCTTCAACGCGCGAGCGGCAGCGATGTCGGCGTCCTTGCCGAGCGTCTTCTGCTCGGCGCGCAACTTCTCCATCCGGATCTGGGTGGTGCGAAGCTCAGAGTCCAGGCGGATCAGCTTGTCCACGTCGACGTCGGACCCTTTGGCCCGGCAGACGTGCCGTACCAGGTTGGGGTCGGTTCGCAAGAGGGCAATATCGATCACTTCTGGTCTCCTAGACGGTATGTGAGTTCGGGCTGGGGCCTCGCTCACATGTGATCGTGGGTTGCCGACAGGAGCGGGTCCTGGGCAGTAGTGCCACAGATGTGGGAGGCCCCAGTGGTCAGGAATCGTATGAGTGTCGGGTTGGATGTGCACGCACGGTCGCTGCCGGGGCCGGTGGCGGTGACCTATGAGGCCGGTCCGACCGGGTTCGGGCTGGCCCGGTTCCTGGCTGGGGAAGGCATCGAGTGCCAGGTCGGGGCGCCGTCGAAGTTGCAGCGCCCGTCCGGGGACCGGATCAAGACCGATGTCCGTGACGCCCGGCATCTGGCCCGGTTGTTGCATCTCGGGGAGATCGTCGCGGTCGCCGTGCCGAGCGTGGAACAGGAAGCGGCCCGGGACCTGGTGCGGGCCCGGGAGGATGTCGGCGGGGATCTGATGTCGGCGCGGCATCGGCTGTCGAAGTTGTTGCTGCGTCAGGGGATCGTGTACTACCAGGGCAAGCCGTGGACCGGTGTGCACGACCGCTGGCTGCGCTCGCAACGCTTCACCCTGCCCGGTCTGCAGCTGGCCTTCGACATCGCCTACGACACCGTGCTCACCACCGTGGCCCGCCGTGATCGCCTCGATGCGGCGATCACGACGATGGCCGGCGAGAGCGAGTTCACCGCGGTGGTGATCCGGCTGGGGTGTCTGCGCGGGGTGTCGACGTTGACCTCGTTCGGGCTGGCGGTGGAGATCGGGGACTGGACCCGGCTCTCGGGCCGCTCGATCGGGGCCTACCTGGGTCTGGTGCCCACCGAGTCCTCCTCGGGCGGGTCCCGGTCGCAGGGCTCGATCACCAAGACCGGCAACGGCCACGCGCGGCGGCTGCTGATCGAGGCGGCGTGGCATCACCGCCGGC
>JALYQB010000046.1 GCA_030856045.1 Actinomycetota bacterium | reverse complement strand
GCGCAGCTGCTCCGCGGCCTGCCGCGCGGTCGTGGCCGCGAGCCCCAGCACGAACCCCGTCCCGACGAGCAGGACGGTGTCGCGCGCGATGTCGGTCGAGAAGAACCCGCGCACCACCCAGTTGACGAACGAGACGGCGGCGCCCGCGACCACCCCGCCGAGCCGTCCCCCGTGCACCGCCGCGGCGACCACCGGGCCGCTGGCCCACACCGTCGTGAGCAGCGGCGTCCGGACGTCGACCTCGGCGAGCTGCGCGGGGGACAGGATCCACGCCGAGGAGCCCAGCAACACCAGCGTCACCGCGAGATCGACGCCGATCACCGCCATGCGCCGCCCCTCGTCGCGGCTGTAGGCGACGCTCGTGACCGCGGTCCAGGCGAGCATGCCGACCAGCACCGCCCACCCCCACCCGGGATGCGCGTAGCCGTCGGAGTGCACGATGATCGCGCCGGTCGCGAACGCCGCCATCACCACCCGCAGCAGCACCACGCTTCGCCACATCGGGGTCATGGTGTCCGTGCCGTTCGGCATGCCCGCGGATCCTGCCAGGCACGCGGCACCGCGGCCGTCACCGCGTACACTGTAACTCGCCGCCGAATAGGTCAGCCTACCCTGAATGGACGCCGGTGGACGAGGAGTGAACCATGGATCATGCCAGACCCGACAGCACCGGGAGGCACCGATGAACACGTGGTGGTGCCCATGCGGCAAGAACGGCACGGGAGATGGTGTTCCCGCTACCGCACGCGGCCTGACGCAGCATCTGGAGGCAACCGGCCACCCCTGTGGCGAGTACTCCTACGGCAACGAAGAACATCGCACCACCGTCCAGGTCGAGCTGGACCCCGACCGCAGCGCTGTGCACCGGCTCACCAACGAGTGACGTCTCCGGGCACCTGATCGGGGCCGTCCACTCCCGGGTCCGCACCGGCATCCTCGGCGGCTCGGAGTACCTCGGCTTCCTCGGCGGCCTCCACCGACCCGGGCTGCCCGGCCGGGACTGCGGCGCGCGGGTCGTCCTGCTCGATCTGCCGGGGGGCGACGGAGTCGTCGTCGCGGGTGAGGGAACGGATCCCCGCGTTGAGGACGGCGAGCAGCGGCACGGCGAGCAGCGCCCCGGTGATGCCGGCCAGCACGGTGCCGACGGTCACCGCGAGCACCACCGACAGCGCGTTGAGCGCCACGGCCCTTCCCATGATCAACGGCTGCAGGACGTTGCCCTCGAGCTGCTGCACGCCCAACACCACCGCCAGCACGATGAGCGCCGCGACCGGGCCGTTCGCCACGAGGACGACGAGCACCGCGAGGACCCCGGACAGCACCGCGCCGACGACCGGGATGAACGCCGAGAGGAACACCAGCGCAGTCAGCGGGATCACCAGCGGGGCGCCGACGGCCGCAAGCCCGACACCGATGCCGGCGGCGTCGATCACCGCGACGAGCATGGTTGCACGCACGTACCCGACGAGGGCGGCGAAACCGCGCTGCCCTGCGACGTCGACGCGGTCGCGGCTGTGCTGGGGGACAGCCTTGATCAGGAAGCGCCAGGTGCCCTCGCCGTGGTACATGAACACGATCACCACGAAGATGGCGAGCACCAGTCCGGTGAGGAAGTCCGCGAGGGTGTAGGCGGTGGCCAGCGCCCCCGAGGTGATCTGCGCCCGGTTCTCCTGCAGGGCTGCCGTGGCGCGGTCGATGAGCGCGTCGAGCTCGACGGGCGGCAGACCGAACGGGGGATCGCGCAGGTAACGCTGCAGGCCCACGACGGTCTCGCCGACCTGGGTACGCAGTTGCGGCAACCCGTCGACGAACGCCTGCACGACGAACGTGAGCATCCCGCCGAACAGCGCGAGCCCCACGACGACGACCAGCGCGGTCGCCAGCACCCGCGGCACCCCGCCGCGGGCGAGGGCGTTGACCCCAGGACCGAGCAGCGCGGTGAGCAACAGCCCCACGGCGAGCGGTACGAACACCACGGTGAGGTTGACGACCACGTACCCCACGAGGGTGAGCAATCCCGCCACCACGAGCAGCCGCCACGACACCGCAGCGGCGACGCGCAGCGGGTACGGCACGGCGGTGACCGCGTCGCGCCGCTCGACGTGATCGTCCACCGCGTCACGGTAGCCCCTCACCGGTCCCGAACAGCGTCGTCATGTCGACCGCGCTCAGCGCCGACCCGCTGGGCGCGTCGAGCGACTCGTCCGGCGCGTCGATGAGGGTGACCTCCGGCTCCGGCTCGGGCTCGGGCAGCGGGCGCAGCGTCGGCACGGTCGTGGGGCCGGTACGGGGGAGCTCGCGGCCGCGGAGGATCTTCTGCAGCACATCGCCGTCGTCGACCTGCGGTACGTCGTGGGTCGGCACCGCCTCGGTGACCAGCAGCAGCGCACCGGTGTCGTCGACGACGTGGACCGGCACGACCGGCGCCGCCTCGCTCCGCGCCACCACTCTCGGTCACCTCCGCCGCGTTCACCCACCGGCCGACGACCATCGTGCCATCCTCACGGCCCGCAGTCGCCGGTGCGTCAGGCGAGGGCGTCGAGGGTGGCGACCGCGTCGTCGTCGAGGGTGACGGTCGCGGCGGCGCAGTTCTCCTCGAGGTGCTCGACGGCGCCCGTGGCGGGGATGGGCAGCACAACAGGGGAGCGCTGGAGCAGCCAGGCGAGCGAGGGCGTCGCGCCGACGCGGTCGGCCACCTCGCGCACCGGGCTGGTGCCCGTGGTGCCCATGGCGCCCCCAATGCCGCGTTCGGGGCCTCAGCGGTTCTCGTTACCCGTGTTGCTCTCGTCCGAACCGGTGCGGTCCTTGAGCTGCTGGGTTGCGGAGTCGACCTGCTCGTCGTGGCCGAAGCGGTCCTTCGCTATGTCACTGCCGCGCTCGATGACCCCGTCGGCCTTGTCATCGTGCTTGCCCATGAGCTCCGAGGCCTTGTTCTTCAGATCGTCGAGATTCACGTGATCCCCTCGACCTCGCCACTCGGCGTCACCCACCCGTGACTGTCCGAGTGTGCGGGGTGCCACAACCCGGCCCGGCCGGAACGGGTACGGTGGATCACGCCGCTCGCACCGTCGTGCGTCGCCGGCGTCCCACTCGAGGCGCACCCCTCGCGCCGGGCCCGTCACCGCAGCTCTCGCGGTACGACGTGCCGTCAGTACCGGAAGGTCCGTGTTGACCGGTCTCTCGACCATTCCCGCCCGCTTCTCCGACACCGCACTACCCCCGCAGCTGCTCACCGCGCTCGACAGGCGCGGCTTCACCGAGACGTTCCCCATCCAGGCGGCCACGCTGCCCGACGCGCTCGCCGGTCGCGACGTGCTCGGGCGCGGCCAGACCGGCTCGGGCAAGACGTTCGCGTTCGGCCTGCCGATGCTCACCCGGCTCGCCGGCACCCGATCCGCGCCGGGCCGTCCCCGCGGCCTGGTGCTGGTGCCCACCCGTGAGCTCGCGCTGCAGGTCACCGATGCGCTGGCCCCGTTCGCCGACGCCCTCTCACTCGTCGTCCGCCCCGTGGTCGGCGGTGCGCCGATGGGCGCGCAGGTGCAGGCGCTGCGCCGCGGCGTCGACCTCCTGGTCGCGACCCCCGGCCGGCTCGCCGACCACGTCCGCCAGGGCACCTGCCACCTCGACGAGGTGGTCGTCACCACGCTGGACGAGGCCGACCAGATGGCCGACATGGGCTTCCTCCCGCAGGTCACCGACCTGCTGGAGCGCGTCGCGCCGGGCGGCCAGCGGCTGCTGTTCTCCGCGACGCTGGACGGCGCCGTCCGCACCCTGGTGCGGCGCTTCCTCACCGATCCCGTGGAGCACTCCACCGAGCCCGCCACCGCGGGCGTCACCACGATGGAGCACCACCTGCTGCTCGTGGACCGGCGGGAGAAGGACGCCGTGGTCGCCGAGATCGCCGCCCGTGACGGCCGCACGATGCTGTTCGCCCGCACCCAGCTCGGCGTCGACCGGATCGCCGAGCAGCTCCGCGCGGCGGGCATCCGGGCGGCCGGCCTGCACGGTGGCAAGCCGCAGCAGACCCGTACCCGCGTGATGAACCGCTTCCGCGACGGGTCGCTGCCGGTGCTGGTGGCGACGGACGTCGCGGCCCGCGGCATCCACGTCGACGAGGTGAGCCTCGTGGTGCACGTCGACCCGCCCGCCGACGCGAAAGACTACCTGCACCGCGCCGGACGCACGGCGCGCGCCGGGCAGGACGGCACCGTGGTGACGATCGTGCTGCACCCGCAGCGGCGGATGGTCCAGTCCGTGCTGCGACGGGCGGGTGTGCAGGCCCGGATCAGCTCGGTGCGTCCCGGTGACGCGGCGCTGATGGCCCTCACCGGTGCGCGGACTCCCAGCGGCGAACCCGTCGTCGAGCGCCCCGAGCCGGTGGAACACCGCCGCCCGCGTGGTCGCCGGGGCGCGGCCGACTACGCGCGCCGCAGTCCTTACCGCGGCCGCCCCGGCGGGTCCCGCCCGGAGCGCCGCGCCGGCTGACCGCCGGAACGGGGGTGGCACCGCCGGGAACAGGCTCGTCGCGTACTTTGTTGTATGGACCATGCATAAAGTGCGATAAAGGAGTGCGCCGTGATGCTCGATCCCCGCGCCGACGGCGGTGCCGACCGCCTCGGTGACGAGCTCCTGCGCCTCATCCGGCTCATGGAACGGGCCGGGGCGCGGTTCGCGGCGCAGCGCGACGACGGCATCGAGCGCGCGGCCTACGTGCTGCTGTGCCACCTGGTGCGTGAGGGTCCACAGCGGACCGGCGCGCTGGCCGACGCCGTGTACTCGGACCCGTCGACGGTGAGCAGGCAGGCGGCGTCGCTGGTGCGCCACGGGCTGGTCGAGCGCCGTCCCGACCCGGAGGACGGGCGCGCCTCGCTGCTCGCCGCGACGGCCGAGGGACGCCGGGCGCACGCCGCGCACCGCGCGCTGCGGACCGCCCACCTCGAGGCGATGACCCGGCACTGGGAGCCGGCGGACCGGCACCGGCTGGTGGCGCTGCTCGAGCGCTTCAACACCGACTTCGCCGAGTACGACCCGCAGCTGAGCGCACTGCATCCCGCGGAGGCGGCGAGGTGACCGCAGACTCGATGACGGCCCCCGCGCCGGAGACGAACTCCTTCACCCACCGGCAGATCCTCACGATCTTCGGCGGCCTGATGCTCGGCATGTTCCTCGCCGCGCTCGACCAGACGATCGTGGCGACGTCGATCCGGGTCATCGCCGACGACCTGCAGGGGCTGTCGCTGCAGGCCTGGGCCACGACCGCCTACCTGATCACCGCGACGATCTCGACGCCGCTGTACGGCAAGCTCTCCGACCTGTACGGGCGCAAACCCTTCTTCCTCGCGGCCATCACGATCTTCGTGGTGGGGTCGCTGCTGTGCACGATCCCGACGTCGATGTACGAGCTCGCGGCCTACCGCGCCGTGCAGGGCCTCGGCGCGGGTGGGCTGTTCTCCCTCGCGCTGGCGATCGTCGGCGACATCGTGCCGCCCCGGGAGCGGGCCCGCTACCAGGGCTACTTCCTCGCGGTGTTCGGCACGTCCAGCGTGCTGGGCCCGCTCATCGGCGGCTTCTTCGCCGACCAGGGCACGCTGCTCGGGATCGACGGCTGGCGCTGGATCTTCCTCGTCAACGTGCCGATCGGGCTGCTCGCCCTGGTGGTCGTCGCCCGGGTGCTCAACATTCCGCATACCCGTCGCGAGCACCGCATCGACTGGCCCGGCGCGGTCGCCCTGGCGATCGGCCTGGTGCCGCTGCTGATCGTCGCCGAGCAGGGCCGCGACTGGGGCTGGGACTCGCCGCGGGCACTGGCCTGCTACGGCGTCGGGGTGCTGGGTCTGGCGCTGTTCCTGCTCGCCGAGCGGCGCATCGGTGATGACGCCCTCATCCCGCTGCGGCTGTTCCGCGGCTCCGTGTTCAGCCTCACGTCGGTCACCGCGATCATCATCGGGATGGGCCTGTTCGGCGGGATCGCCGTGCTGCCCCAGTACCTGCAGATCGTCAAGGGCGCGAACCCCACCGTGGCGGGCCTGCTGACGGTGCCGCTGGTCCTCGGGATCATGACCGCGTCGGTGGTCTCCGGGCAGATCACCTCGCGCACCGGCCGCTACAAGATCTTCCCGGTACTCGGCACCGCCCTGATGGTGGTGGGCCTGCTGCTGCTGTCCCGCATCGGCGTCGACACGCCGCTGTGGGAGGTCGAGGTTTTCATGGCCGTGTTCGGCCTCGGGCTCGGCGGCTGCCTGCAGACGCTCATCCTCGCGGTGCAGAACGCCGTGGGCCCGCGCGACATGGGCGTCGCCACAGCGTCCGCGACGTTCTTCCGGCAGCTGGGCGGCACGCTCGGCACCGCCGTCTTCCTGTCGATCCTGTTCTCCACGGTGGGGGACCGCATCGCCGAGGCGTTCACGTCGATCGCGCCGACGCCGGCGTTCCGCGCGGCGCTCGCCGACCCGGTCGTGCGTGCCGACCCGGCGAACCGTCCGGTGCTCGACGCGGTGGCCTCCGGAGGGCTCGGCGGCAACTCCACGGGCGTGCTGAACGACTCCTCGTTCCTCCAGCAGCTCGATCCGAGGCTCGCCCGGCCGATCCTCGTCGGGTTCTCCGACTCGATCAGCCTGGTGTTCCTGGTCGGTGCCGCGATCATGGCGATCGCGTTCGTGCTGCTGCTGTTCCTGCG
>JALYQB010000020.1 GCA_030856045.1 Actinomycetota bacterium | reverse complement strand
GGTCGGGCCGGACGGGATGGTGAGCGATGAGAACGTTCGCGCCGGCGTCGGGGACGTTCTTCGGACGGTCGTGGACCACATCCAGCAGGCCGTCCCTCGGCCGTGAGCGCGGCGACGCGACCTAATCCTCCTCGATATCGAGCACGAGGTGCGGCGACTCCCGGTGATCGACGGACATCGCCTCGTCGGCATGGTCGCGCTCGCCGACGTTGCCCGGGGCATCGACGATCCCGACGCGAGCATGCTCCTCGAGGCCCTGTCCACGGGCCGGCCAGCGGCCGGCCCCCGGAGCGCTACCCGCCGAAAGGCGGATGGGCCCTCGCCTCGGCCGGGCTGCGTCCTGCGGAGCTGGCCGAAGCGGTCGGGGTCGACGCCAAGACGGTCGAGCGGTGGATCACCAAGGGCCGCATGCCGCATCGGACGCATCGGTGGGGCGTCGCCCGACGCCTGGACGTTGACGAGGCGTACCTCTGGCCGCAGGTGCTGACCGCTCCCGCCACGCAGTCGGCCAGCGCCGCCGAGTTGCTCGAACTGCACCCGTCCCGGTCCGCCATGCCGGCCGACCTCTGGCGGCAGCTCATCGCCAGCACCCGGGAGGCGCTGGACGTTCTCGTCTACGCCGGCACCTTCCTGTTCGAGCAGCATGACCTGACGGTCGCCATCCGGGAGAAGGCCGCGGCGGGAGTCCGGGTGCGCATCCTGCTCGGCGATGAGACCGCGCCGGCAGTCAAACTCCGCGCCGACGAGGAAGGCACTGCCGGTGGCCTCGAAGGTCGCATCCAGCTGCATCGCCGCTACCTACGGGACGTGCTCGGCATGCCCGGGGTCGAGCTGCGCAGCCACGGCACCACGCTCTACAACTCGATCTATCGCTTCGACGAGGACCTGCTCGTCAACGGTCACGCCTTCGGAGCGCCGGCCGCGCAGTCACCGGTCATGCACCTCCGGCGGGTCCCCGGTGGTCGGATGTGGGATCACTACATGCGCTCGTTCGAGGAGGTCTGGAGGATCGTCGACCCCGTGGGCTGACGTCCCAGCATGCAGCGGCGCATCCTGTCTGACGTTCCGCACTTCTCGGATCCAATATCGCCCCCCAGGGCGTGACGATCAGGCAGTGGTGTAGCTGGTGGTGGGGATGTCGAGCAGCTGGAGTACCTGCTGGTGGAGCGGGCTGAGTTCGGGTTGGAAGGTCTGGACGAGCTGGCCGTCGCGGTGTAGCTGGTGGCCGGTGAGGTCGGCGAAGATCTCGACGATGCGTTCGGTGGAGGGCGCGGTGCATCCGCGGAACTCGGGGTAGAGCGGGATGTCGTGGGCGTGCGTGGCGGCCATGGCGGTGCGGATCTGGCGTTCGATCAGCGCGCCGAGGAGCAGCGCGAGGAACTGGGTGCAGAACAGGGCCTCGATGCGGGCGGGGTTGCGCAGCAGCACGGGGGCGGCGTCTTGCACGGACTTGAGCAGGTGGTGGCGTCGTTCGAGGTTGGGCTGGTAGCGGTAGGCGCCTAGGACCTGCGCGTCGGTCAGGGTGGTGTCGTTGGTGATCAGGGGGTTATGCCGAATTCGGCATAACCCACTTCATGCCGCACGCAGCGTTATGCCGCATCCGACGAGAACACCGAGGTGGCAGGGGGTGCCCGGCACGTTGAGTTCGGCATAAATTCAGAGGGCGTCAAGGAAGGCGAGGAGCTCGTCGGTCGGCCGGTAGCGGCCCGGCTTGGTGTCTGGTGGTGCGGTGCGGGCGATGGCGCGCTCCTTCGCGGCGAGGTCGGCGTGTATGTAGACGTTCGTCGATTCGAGGCCCTCGTGACCGAGCCACAAGGCGATGGTCGCCACATCAACTCCTGATTGCAGAAGGGCCATTGCCGCCGAGTGGCGCAGTGTGTGCGGCGTAACCGTCTTGCTCCGAAGCGAGGAACAGCGCTCATGAGCGGCGACGGCGTGCTTGTGGACCAGGTACTCGACTGAGTCCCGGCTCAGGGGGCCGTGGCCACGACCACGGCTGGGGAACAGTGGGTCGTCGGGTACGCCTCGGCGTTCGCGCATCCACGCGGTGAGTACCGAGATGGTCCTGGCAGTCAACGGGGTGCAGCGGTCCTTGCGGCCCTTGCCGCGGCACCATACGTGTGCGCCGGTTTCCAGGTGTGCGTCTTGGATGCGAAGACCGGTGAGCTCCGAGACCCGCAGGCCGGTCTGGGCAGCGACGACAAGCAGTGCGTGGTCACGCCGACCGATCCAGGTGGAGCGGTCGGGACTTGTGAGCAGGGCGTCGACCTCGGCATGGGTGAGGAAGCAGACGGTGGCCCGGTCGGTGCGTTTCTCTGGGATCGCGAGCACACGCTGGATGAGGCCGGCGTGTTCCGGGCAGGACAACGCCGCGTAGGAGAAGAACGACCGCAGCGCGGCGAGCCGTGAGTTGCGGGTGACGACGCTGTTGCCTCGTTCGACCTCGAGGTGCTCGAGGAACGCGCCAATCGTCGGGGCATCGAGGTCGGTGAAGTCGAGCTTGGATGGCGGCTTCCCGGTGCGGTCGTTGACGAAGCGGAGCAGCAGGCGCAGGCCGTCTCGGTAGGCGGCGACGGTGTTCGGGCTCGCCTCCCGTTGACGGGCCAGGCGGTCGCTGAAGAACGCCTCGAGCAGAGGGGCTACGGCGGTCATGGGAGATCCGCCGCCGCTCGCTGCAGCCGGGATGTCGCGAAGGCGAGGAGCTCGGGTGCCGCCTCGAGATACCAGTACGTCGAGGCGGGATCGGCGTGGCCAAGGATCGTCGACAGCCGCGGCAGGAGGGCGCCGACGTCGGCACCCGAGCGATTCCAGTCAAGCAGCGTCGACACGGCAAGGCTGTGCCGAAGATCGTGAAGACGTGGGCGGCACCGCTGCGAGCGCGGCTGAAGGCCCGCACGTTCGCAGAGCCTGGCGAACGTCGGCTGCACGACCTTGTAGAGCAGGCGCGTGCCGGTCGTGGAGATGAACAGGCTCGGCCCGGTCACCTTCGGACACAGTTCGTCGCGCCGCCGCAAGTAGCCGTGCAGCGCGACGAGCGTCGTCTCGTGCAGCGGCACCTCTCTCGACTTGCCGAACTTGGTGTCGCGCACGACGACCACGCTGTGCTCATCGTGGAGATCGTCGCGGTCGAGCCGGATCACCTCCCCAACGCGCATGCCACTCACTGCAAGCAGGCCGACCAGCGTCTCGTAGGTCGCGGCTTGCAGCGGTCTCAGTTCCCGTGCTGCCGCCATCAGTCCCGCGATGTCCTGGCTCGAATACAGGTAGGGCACTGCCCGGCGACTGGGCCGCCCAGCAGACGCGAGCAGATCGAGGGGCGGAACCTGCGTGCGGGCATCGACCGTGGCCAAGTGTCTGGCGAAGCCCCTCACGATCGACAGCCGCGCCGCCCACCAGGTAGCGCTTCCTTCGGGCTGTCTCGCCCACAGCAGGGCGAGATCAGTCGAGACGAATGACGCGCCCGCGTCCTCGAGGAAGGCGACGAAGCTCGGCAGGAGGCGACCGTGGAGCTTGAGCTTGAAGCCGAGGGCTCGGCGGATGGCCAGATACTCCTCTGCGGCCTGGGCGAGCCCGCTCATGACCGGCCTGCCGGCCACGGGCGGGCGAGCGCCGACAACGCCGCCCGGTCGACCTTGGCGTAGATGGCTGTCGTCGCGGGCCGGGTGTGACGAAGGACGTCGCCGATCTCGGACAGCGAAGCCCCACCACGCAGCATCTCGGTCGCTGCCGTGTGACGCAGGCGGTGCGCACCGACCCGGGCAAGCCCCGCTCGGTCGCAGGCCAGGGCGACGACCATCCCGACGGCGCTCGGGGTCATCTCGACGTGAGGGGCCAGGGCGCGAAGGAACAGCCTGCGGCACGAGCTCGCCGGGCGCCCCTCGCGCAGGTAGCCCGCCATCGCCTCGCCGACGTCGCAGGGCACGGGCAGTCTGTCTACGCGGTTGGCCTTGCCGCGGACCACCAGGTCGCCGGCCCTCCAGTCCACGTCGTCCAGGAGCAGCTGCGCGACCTCGCTCGAACGCAGCCCGAGCCGGACGAAGATGGTCAGGATCGCGAAGTCCCGCTGCCCGACCGCTCTCGTACGGTCGCAGCTGCCGAGCAGGGCCGAGACCGAGCATGCACCCAGTGCCCGGGGAAGTACGCCCTGCCTCCACCGCGCGGCCGACGGGACGGCATCGGCCAGCGGCAGCGGCGTGCGGCCTTCGAGGAACAGGAACCGCAGCAGCGACCGAAGTCGGGTCGACGCCGACACGAGGTTCTTCCCCGACCGGGGACCACGCTGGCCGGCGCGTGCCAGACCAAGCACGAACGCCGTTACGTCGCCCGCCGACAGGTGCTCGAGATCGGGACCGTCTGGCTCCGGCAAACTCGACAGGAACAACCGGGCGTCGTCCACGTAGCCGCGCACCGTGCCGGGGGCAAGTCCCCGCTCTCGCACGAGGTAGCAGCGGTACGCATCCAGCAGCCGCGCCGCGGCCGAAGCCGCGGACGGAGCGACAGCCGGTGCGACGACACCGCGCTCCGCCAGGTAACCCAGAAGCGGGACGAGGGCACGAGACGTCAGGTGCGTCCGCCGACCCTCCGACCTACGTGCGGCCAGGAACCTGCCCGCAACCTCCGAGCTGAGCCGCGCCGCATCGAGGCTCTCGTTCGCGAGCCAGTCACTCAACTCAGCCATGAGCCGCACCTGGTCCCGGGCGGAGCTCGGCGTATAGCCCAGCTCATCGAGCCGCTCTCGGAACCCTTCCTTGAACCCGGACAACGGCCCCGCCATCCAGGCCTGTGACCACATCACCATGGGTGTCTCCTCTCAGGATCGCTTCCCGAGAAGAGCGTC
>JALYQB010000015.1 GCA_030856045.1 Actinomycetota bacterium | reverse complement strand
CCACTCACGGATCAGAGGCCGAAGCGGGACCAGAGGGCGCGGTGCTCCAGTGACTCCAGGGCGGCGGGTAGGCCCAGCCCCGCTGCGGGCGCGCCGATGCCGAGCCGGGCCAGCAGCGGCCTGCGGGGCTCGACCGCGGTGATCTCCGCGTCGGGGTAACGCTGCGCCAGCACGCCGCGCAGCGTGCCCAGACCGTCGACGAGCCCGAGCTCGACGGCGCGCGCCCCGGTCCAGACCTCGCCGGTGAACAGGTCGTCGGTGGTGGAGAGACGGTTCCCGCGCCGCGTGCGCACCCAGTCGGCGAACATCCCGTGCAGCTCGTCCTGCATGTTGCGCAGCCACGCGACGTCGCTGCCGTCCTCGGGTAGGAACGGGTCGAGCCGCGACTTGTTCGCTCCCGCGGTGTAGAGGCGGCGCTCGACCCCGAAGCGCTCCAGCAGCCCGTGCAGCCCGAAGCCCTGGCTGACGACCCCGATCGAGCCGACCAGCGACGTCGGGTGCGCGATGATCTCGTCGCCCGCGCACGCGAGCCAGTACCCGCCGGAGGCCGCGAGGTCCTCGCAGAACGAGATGACCGTGACGTCCTTCGCGTCGGCGAGGCCCCGGATGCGGTCCGCGACGAGCGCGGACTGGGTGGCCGAGCCGCCGGGCGAGTTGATCGCGAGCGCCACCGCCTGCAGCTTGTCGTGCTCGAACGCCCGCGTCAGCGCCGACTCGACCGCGGTCGAGTTGATGACGCCGCGCCCGAACGGGGACGGCGCGGGGGTGATGACGCCGTGCAGCTTGACGACCGCGACCACCGGGCCGCGGTCGCGCTGGCCGGGGATCGTGGGCAGGCGGGAGGTCAACCGCTCGACGTTCATGCGTCCAGGTTACGGGCGCACCGCGGTGCGCCGCAGCCAGAGCAGCCCCAGCACCGGCAACACCAGCGGCAGGAACCCGTACCCGATGCCGTAGTCGGACCACACCGTCGCGTCGGGGAAGGCTCGCGGCGCGACGAGGCTCGCGGTGCCGACGAGAACTACGCCGACGAGTTCGACGCTGCACGCGGCGAGTGCCAGCCGCCGGTCGTCGCGCGCGAGGGCCACGGTGGCCACGACGTACACCGCGGCCGCGACGGCGGAGAGCAGGTACGCGAGCGGCGCCTCGGTGAACCGGGTGGTGAGCTGCACCCCGGACCGCGCGCCTGCGGCCACCGCGAACACGGCGTAGACGGCGACCAGCACGCGGCCGGGCCCGGTGTTCGTCGGCGTCACGCCGTCGCCCAGATCTGCTGCAGGCGCACGGTGAGCACGGCGACGGTCAGGCAGGCGACGGTGAGCACGACCGGGCTCCACCGTGACCGGTCCGTCACCGACCAGGCCACCCCGGCGGGCAGGGTGAGCAACGCGGCGAGGTGATAGCCGACGAACGTGGCGACACCGTCGGGCCGCTCCCCCCGCGCGAGCAGCACCCCGGCGGACACCGCCTGGACGAGCACGAGCAGCTCGACGGCGGCCAGGACGGCGAGCGTGCCGCGCCGCGGCGCCCTGGCCCGCACGGCGAGCACCGCCGGCCACAACGCGGCCAGCAGCGCGGCACCGATGACGGTGGCGCTCAGCGCGTCGATCACACCGACAGTCTCCCGGTCCTGGATCCCGTGAGGAATCGGGGCGCGAATCCGGTGCTGAGCAGCACATACGCGCCCCGATTCGACCGCGCGGTCCTCAGCCGGCATGGACCTCGGCGGGCGCGGCGGACGGGGCGGGCGGGGCGACCGGGGTGGCGCGCACGCCGCGGCTGAACTTCGGTACCCGCATGCTCACCTTGGTGCCCGCGCCGGGGCCGGTCTCGACGATGAGGCCGCACTCGTCGCCGAACGCGGCACGCAGCCGGTCGTGCACGTTGCCGAGACCGACGTGCGCGCCGGACACGTGCGAGTCGGCCATCTCGTCGCGCAGCTTGCCGGGGTCCATGCCGACGCCGTCGTCGTCGACGCTGATGACGCACTCCGCACCGGCGTCCTGCGCGCGGACGGACACCGTGCCGCCCTCGGACTTCCCGGCGAGGCCGTGGCGCACCGCGTTCTCCACCAGGGGCTGCAGCGCGAGGAACGGCAACACCACCGGCAGCACCTCCGGCGCGATCTGCAGCTTGATCTGCAGCCGTTCCCCGAACCGTGCCTTCTCGAGGATGAGGTAGCGCTCGATGTTGTTGAGCTCCTCGGCGAGCGTGGTGAACTCGCCCTGCGCGCGGAACGAGTAGCGGGTGAACTCCGCGAACTCCATGAGCAGCTCGCGGGCCTCCTCCGGGTCGGTCCGCACCAACGAGGAGATCGTGGTCAGGGCGTTGTAGACGAAGTGCGGCGAGATCTGCGCCCGCAGCGCCCGCACCTCGGCCTGCGCGAGCCGGGAGCGGGACTCGTCGAGCTCGGCCAGCTCCAGCTGCGCGGAGACGTATCGCGCGACCTCCGCGGTGGCCCGCAACAGCCCTGCCCTCGCGAGCCGGTGGCTGACCACGGCGAAGGTGCCGACGACGTTGCCGTCCACCTCCAGCGGGGAGACGATCACGGCGCGCACCGGGCAGTCGTCGTGCCCGCATATCATCTCCCCCGACTCCAGCATCTGCTGCCGCCCGCCGTCGGCTACCTCGAACGCCGCCGTCGCCAGCCACCCCATGTGGTGACTGGGCTCCCCGTCCCAGGCCAGCGCGACACCCTGGTCGTCGGTGAGCGCGACCGCTGCCGTGTCGAGCAGCGCGCGCAGGTGCGGCGCCGCGGCGGCAGCCGACGCCGCGGACAGCCCGTCGCGCAGCGGAGGCGACGCCAGCGCCATCGTGTGCAGCGCCGTGTAGGTCGCGCGGTCGGCGTCGGAGGCGAAGGCGCGCCGACTGCGCGCGCGCAGGTACAGCACGGTCCCGATGGCGGCGAGCACGACGACGGCGAGCACCGCGAGCACCGCCGGGTCCCGCAGCAGGTCGGTCACAGCCGCCATCGTCCGCGTGTCACCCCGCCGGCGCAACGACCGCAGCGCGCGCCGGGTGACTCAGCGCGCCCGTTCAGCGGAGCAGTCGTGACATCCGCCGATCGGCCAGCGGCTTGCCGCCCGTCTGGCAGGTCGGGCAGTACTGCATCGACTTGTCGGCGAACGACACCTCACGCACGGTGTCGCCGCACACCGGGCACGGCAGCCCGGTGCGGGCGTGCACCGCGAGCCCGGCCCGCTTCTCGCCCTTCAGCCGCGCGGCGTCCTGCCCGACGGAGCGGTCGACGGCGGCGGTGAGCACCTCCTGCAGGGCGACGTGGAGACGGTCCAGCGCATCGTCGTCGAGGCGTCCCACGGTGGTGTACGGGGAGAGCCGCGCGGCGTGGAGCACCTCGTCGGAGTAGGCGTTGCCGACGCCCGCGAGGAGGCCCTGGTCGGTGAGGGCGGTCTTGATCCGCTCGGTGCGACCGTGCAGCAGCGCGGCCAGCCCGTCGCGGGACAGTGCGAGCGCGTCCGGCCCGAGCCGGGCGATGCCGGGGACCTGCGCCGGATCGCGCACGACGTACACCGCGAGGCGCTTCTGCGTCCCCGCCTCGGTGAGGTCGAAGCCGACACTGGAGCTCCGAACGTCGGGCCCCCGCACGTCGCCGAGGTGCACTCGCAGCGCGATCGGCCCCTTGCCCGGCTTCGGCGGCACCGGGGACAGGTTCTCCGACCACCGAAGCCACCCGGCGCGGGCCAGGTGCATGACGAGGTGCAGCTCGCCGCGCTCCCGATCTCGCCCAGGTTCTCGATCGGCCCCCGGTTCCAGTTCGGCCCCAGGTTCTCGTTCGAGACAGTGCAGCGCGAGGAACTTTCCGTACCGGGTCGCGCCCGTCACAGCGCGGCCGTGCAGCGCCGACGGCGGCGGGTCGACGGTCTTGAGCACGGTGAGGGCGGCGACGTCGACGCGGGCGACCAGGCGCGCGGTGGCGTGCTCACGCAGGTGGTGGGCAAGGGCTTCGACCTCGGGCAGCTCGGGCATCAGGTGACGGGCTCCAGGGGGCCGCGGCCGTCGTCCGGGATCGAGTCGCGCTGCAGCGACTGCACGACGCCGAGAGAGTGCTGGCGGGCGAGCATCATCCCGTGCACGGTGCCCGTCCAGCGCTCCGGCGGGGCGTCGTTCCACGCGGGCGTCTCCGCCACGATCGTCCAGCTGCGGCCAGTCGCCCACTGCACGGGCAGCAGGAGCAGCAGCAGCAGGAACGTGACCACGAGCCAGGTCGGGACGACCACGCCGGACGGGGTCCACAGCACCACGGTGAGTATGAGGACGACGATCAGCCCGAGCATCACGACGGCCGCCACCTGGCCCGCGGCGATGTCGTGCTCGAACTCCTGCGCGGAGTCCGGCTCCGACCAGTTGATGGCGCTGCGCACCGACCACCGGCGGCCGTTGGCTGCCCGCACCACCCGCATCATCGCGTGCCTCCTCCGCCGCTACCGTGGAACTCGCACCTAGCGTAACCAGCTCTCGCCATCGTGTTGGGACGGAATCATGGCGGCCGCGCGCTTCACCCGCTGCCTGGAGGACTTCACCTGCCTGCACTGCGGGGCGCGCGTGCACGGCACCGGGTACACCAACCACTGTCCCCGCTGCCTGTGGTCCCGCCACGTCGACGTGACGCCCGGTGACCGGGCCGCCGGCTGCGGCGGCGCGATGGAACCGGTCGGAGCGCTGTCGGAGGGCCCCCGGTTCGTCGTGGTGCAGCGCTGCGTCGGCTGCGGCCACACCTGGCGCAACCGCGTCGCCGACGCCGACGACCGCGACGCCGTGCTGGCACTGTTCGGCCGCCCAGCCCCCGACCCCACCCCCTGGTGAGCGCCGGAGTGTCGTCGGCGGCGACACTGCACCGATGAGCGAAGAGCAGGGACCGTCTGTCCACGAGATCTCAGGGTGGCGCGAGCTGCTGGACGGCATGGGCCAGCTCACCGTCGCGTGGCAGGCGATCGAGCAGAGCCGCGCAGAGGCGTCCGGCGAGGGCCACGACATCGCCCTGCCACCCGAGCTGCTCGTGAGCCTCACCCGCGCCGCGCAGGACGCCGCCGAGTCGCTCGCAGGCCTCGCCGAGCTCGTTCCCGCGGACGGGACCGATTCGGCGTTGCTCGATGCCCAGCGCGAGGCCGCGGTGCGGTGGGCCGATGCGCACGACAACATGCGCGGCTGAGTGGCACTCTGCTCCCGTGGAGAGGAGTGCCCGTGTGCCGGAGCATCAAGACCCTGCGTGAGCCCTATGCCGAGCAGGTGACCGAGGACGACGTGCGCGCCGCGGCGCTGCAGTACGTCCGCAAGGTGTCCGGGTTCCGCAGCCCCGCCGCGCACAACGCCGCCGCGTTCGACGCCGCCGTCGAGGCGGTCACCAGCGCCACGCGGGCCCTGCTCGACGGCCTCGTCGTGCGCGGGACACACTAACGATCAGCCCGCGCCCGGTGGTGCATGTCGCGCAGTCCGGTGGCGCGTGTCGGCCAGTCCGGTGGCGCGTGTCGGCCAGTTTGGTGGTGCATGTCACCCGGTCCGGCCAGGGCGTGTGGCCCCGGCCGGAGCCGGTCGGTCAACCGCGGCGGCGGGTGGAGTACTGCCGCGGAGGCGGGACGACACCCCGCCCCGTGTGGGAGCGCACCTTGCCTGCGCGGGTACCGCGACGCTCGCGGCGGGTCAGGGGCGTGGCCTCGTCGCGCGGGAGGTGACGAGGTGGTTCGCGATCTGCAGCCACGGGGATCTCCTCGGGCCGAAGGGATACCGGAATGGTGCCGCCGTAGCGGACACCAAGGGGATCGGCGGCACCAAGCCGCCCAGTGCGCCGACGCGGAGGGCGGGCGCAGCACCCGCGAGACGCGGGACGTGAAGCTCAGCTGATCATGCAGACGACGGTAGTGGACACCCGACTCCTGCGCACCCGATTTTCCGTCACCGAGACCCTGCCCACCATCTGGGCGATCACCTGCTGACCCGGGTGACGAGTGAGGTCCACCGCGAGGTCGTCCGAGATCTTCCATACGACGTCGCGACCGGGCTGCCCGGCGGACCGCCGAGCAGCCCCACCCGACCCGCGGGCACCTGCCAGCGCGGTCAGTGCTTGGTGGAAGCACATGTTCGCGGTGCCGACGGCGGATCCAGTCCCGGGCTGCGGCCGCCCGCTACACCCTCTTCGACCGCGGCCCGCACGACACCCATGGCGCGGGTGGGAGCCTGGTCGGCCTGCCGGAGCGCGGCCGACGTGGGGCGGATCGCCCACAGCTCGGTGGCGGGGATCCGCATCACCGCGGTGATGCGGGTCGTGCTGTTCCTCGCGGTGCTCGGTGTCGTGGCCGGCGGAGCGACGTTGAGCGCTGACAACCCACCGCCTCGGCGTTCGCCCAGGCTGCCGGCGAGGTGGGGCTCCGGATGTTCGGCGTGGTGCTGTGGGCCGCGGCGATCTCCAGCGTGATCGGTGCTTCCTACACCTCGGTGTCGTTCCTCAAGACACTCTCTCCGGCGATCGTGTTCGTCGCGGTCCAGCAACCCCCCGTCACCCTGCTCATCTTCGCCGGGGCACTCAACGGCCTGATCCTGCCGATCGGCTTCGGGGTGCTGTGGGCGGCGGCCCGCAGGCGCGACCTGTTGGGTGGTTACCGGCTACCTGGGCTACGCCTCACCGGAAGGGCTCCTCCGAGCGGTGGATGTAACGGACGCGCTGGGCGGCGCGAGAACTGTACAGACCGGAAACGGAACGGTCGGGCCGGATGAAAGACAACCCACGAGGTCACCCGCCGGCTCAGGGGAGGGCTGAACAATGTTCCAGTTACTCACGCTGGTCGTCGTCGTCATCATCATCGCCGTGGTGGCATTCATGCTCGTCGTCGTCTCCGCGACCCGGGCGGCGCTCGACAGGTCCGACAGGTCCGACAGGCGCGAGGAGCAGCACCGGCGACGGAAGGAACGTCCCGCCGTCCATGAGGGCCAGGAGGCTTGGCGGCAGTGGGCCGCCTACTACCGCGGCCTCGCCGAACAGGCCCACGCCGAGGGAAACATCAACAGTTCCACCACCTACGACAGCCTCGCCGAGACCTACCGCGCGCTGGCCGGTGACGCGCCGTAGGCGCCACGACAGGTCAGGACGGTCCAGGAACCGGATCAGCGGGCGCAGCTCTGCGCCGATTCACCACTGGGGTGGGTTGGATAGCCGGCAGGGTGAAGACATCGCGGTGTGATTCTCGGGCGACGTATCCACCCTGCCGACCGTGCGGCCGGTTGCTACGGGGTCGGGGTCACATAGCAACCGCCCCCGCACGGCGCGGAGACTGCGCGCCACCACCGAGAGCACCTGGGACACCTGAGGTCGGCCGTGGGCTCGTGCTCGGTCAACAGCGACATCCAGTAGCGCACGTAACGCGGAAGCTCCGCACGGGTGAGCATCGCGACCGCATGGTCGTCGGGATCATCGACAACGGCGGTATACGGGCGTAGCCGCGCGTAGACCGCCTCGCGGTACCACTCGAAAACGGCAGGGTGATCCTTACCCATCGGCCGCATCCTGGGCCACCGTGCCTGGACTCGCGTCGGGCGGCCAGGTGTGCGAGCCCAGCGGCGATCGTGCTGCGAAGGTTCTCCGCTCCGTCCGGCGTGACGCCACGCAATATCGGATACGGAGCACCGTCCAGTTCGATGCACACGCACCCGATCTCCTCGTCGATGCGTACGCGCAGCTCGGTGCTCGCCCGGACCATTGCAGCGGTGAGCTGCACCGGACATCGGTTGCGGCCGTGCTCCATCACGTCACCTCCGACGCACACACTCCCGACGGATGGCGGGCGGACAAACGACGTGGCGACTGAAATATCCGGAGCACGCATAAACCGCAGCTCACCGCGCTGCGGAGCCGGTACCCTGCCGCTCCACGGTGACAGAGGAGGAGCAGTGACGGGGTCAGCGCACGAACAGCAGTGCTGTCAGGGGTGCGGCACCCGCCTCGCACGTGACAACCGCTCGGGGCGGTGCAGCCCGTGCTCCCGTCAGCAGATTCGAGCATCGAGCGCCCCGACCAAATCAGACGAGTTCTGGCAGCACGCGGCGCTGCGAGACGCATTGGACGCCCGACACTTCGACCAGGTGCTCTACGCCTACCGCCACGAGCACCGGCCAGTACTGACCCAGGCGAAGGTCGGGCGCTGGCTCGGACTGACACAGGGCCAGGTCAGCCGGCTGGAACGCAGCGAGCAGGCGACTCCCAACTTGCGTAAGCTCGACCATTGGGCTCGTGCCCTGCACATACCGGAGCAGTACCTCTGGTTCCACCTCTCGCAGCAACCAACCCGCGCATACTCACACTCGCGTGATATCCAAGGCGTCGAGCACGAGACGGGAGGCGAGGACGTGCAACGACGGCAGCTGCTGCACGCGCTGGCGGCCGGTGCGGCGACGGCTGGCAGCTCAGGGTTCGGCTGGTTCGGCGCGCAGCCGCAGCCGCAGCCGACGTCAAGCGCGAGAGCAGTGGGCATGCCGGACGTGCAGATCATCCGGGAGATGACACAGACCTTCCGCGGGCTCGACAACCGATTCGGCGGGGGTCGCGCTCGGTCGGTCGT
>JALYQB010000466.1 GCA_030856045.1 Actinomycetota bacterium | reverse complement strand
GGCAGCCATACCTCGAACCGGCACCCGGGGCCGTGGTTGCGCGCCTCAATCCGGCCGGCGTGGGCTTCCGCGAGGCCGCGCGCGATGGCGAGCCCCAGCCCCGCACCCGCGGGCTGCCCGGTGGTGGACTCCGGCGTGCGGGCCGAGCCGGCCCGGTAGGCGACATCGAAGACCCGGGCCAGCTCGGGCTCCGGGATGCCGCCGCAGCCGTCCTCCACCCGCAGCCACGCCTCCGAACCCTCGGCGCCGAACGCCACCACCACCGCGCCGTCGCTCGGGGTGTGGCGGATGGCGTTGGACAGCAGGTTCCGGATCAGTCGTGCGAGCTCCGGGTCACTGCCCAGCACGACCGGGCGCCCGGACGCGCGCGCCTGCAGCTGCACCCGCTTGCGCTCCGCGACCGCGCGCTCGGCATCCATGGCCTCACCGACGACATCCTCGAGCGCGACCGCCGAGAGCGACAGCTGCAGTGCGCCCGCGGTGATCCGGGACAGCTCGAACAGGTCCTCGACCATCCCCGAGAGCCGCCGAGCCTCGCGGTCGATCCCGTGCACGTAGGACCGCACGTCCTCGGAGCCGGACACGACGCCGTCGGCGAGCGCCTCGGTCATGGCGCGGATGCCGGCGAGCGGGGTGCGCAGGTCGTGGCTGATCCACGCGACGAGGTCGCGGCGGGACGCCTCGGCGACGCGCTCGCGGGCCCGCGCCTCCCGCTCCCACACACTGCGCCGAGCGAGGGACCGTCCCAGGAGCACGGCGACCGGCACGGTGACGACCGCGACCAGCGCACACACCAGGACGGTCCGTTCGAGCTCGGGGGTGTACATGAAACCGGAGACCCCCACGACCCCGGCGATCGTCGCCGCGGGCGGCACGAGCGCGAGCACGCACACCGCGGTGGCGATCGAGCGGTGTCGCACCAGGTGCAGCAGCCCCGCGCCGAGCAGTGCGACGAGCAGCGAACACCCCACCGCATAGGGCGCGACGTCCATCAGCATGGCCTGCCCCCGTCGTAGCGGTACCCCACACCCCACACGGTAGCGATGCGGACGGGCCGGGCCGGGTCCTCCTCGACCTTCTCCCGCAGCCGCCGCACATGCACCGTCACCGTGGAGTGGTCGCCGAACGACCAGCCCCACACCTGCTCCAGCAGCTCCGCCCGGGAGTAGACCTGGCCGGGGTGGCGCAACAGGAACACGAGCAGGTCGAACTCCCGCCCGGTCAGCGCGAGCTCGCCGCCGCCGCGCGTCGCCCGCCGCGCCGGGACGTCCACGACGAGGTCGCCGTCGGTGAGCGCCTCGGGCGGCGCAGGCGTCCTCGACGAGCGCGACCGCCGCAGCACCGACGTGACGCGCAGCGCGAGCTCCGCCGGGCTGAACGGCTTGGTCACGTAGTCGTCAGCGCCGAGCTGCAGTCCCGCGATCCGGTCCGCCTCCTCGCCGAGCGCGGTGAGCATCACCACCGGGACGGCCGAGGTCGCCCGCAGCCTGCGACACACCTCCAGGCCGTCGATGCCGGGCAGCATCAGGTCGAGCACGACCAGGTCGGGGCGCTGCCGCGCGCTCGCCTCCAGTGCGCGCTCGCCGTCGCCCACGACGGTGACGGTGTGGCCGTCCCGTTCGAGGTAGCGCCGCACCACGTCGCGGACCGTGAGGTCGTCGTCGACCACGAGCACCCGTCCGGTGGCCCCGGTCACGCCGGTCACCAGGCCGTCAGCAGCAGGTGGTTCACCGCGAGCGCCACCACGGCGCCTGCGGCGAGCGCGAACCGGCGGCTGCGCGGCGGCAGCAGCGCGGCGCCTGCGAGCAACCACACCGCGAACGGCAGCCAGATCCGCTCGGTCTCGGCCTTGCTCAACCCGGACGCGTCGGCCGCCAGCACCGCCGCAGCCGCCGCGAGGAACAGCGCTGCCGCGGGTGTCCGCCAGTGGCGCAGCGCCGCGGGGGCGGCGCGCAGTACCAGCGGTCCGGTGACGGCCAGCAAGCACGCCAGGTTCGCGATCACCCAGAACGCATAGGGCCGGTCAGCCGCGATGCCCGCGTGGTACCGGACGACGAGCTCGGAGTACCCCTCGAACCACCAGAACCCGGCGGCGGTGAACGCGACGACCACCGCGCCCACCCCGACGGCGCCGAGAACCAGCGGGCGCACCCGTCGGCTCACCAGCGCCACCGCGAGCACGGGCAGCGCCAGCAGCGTGAGTCCGTAGGAGAGGTACAGGCCGTACCCGAGCACCAGCCCCCCGGCGAGCGCCGCTGCGTCGTGGCGGCCGCCGCGGCCCGAGCACGCCACGGCGAGCAGCGCGATCCCGCACGCCGTCACGCCGGCGAACAGCCCGTCCGCGGACGCGCCGACCCACAC
>JALYQB010000005.1 GCA_030856045.1 Actinomycetota bacterium | reverse complement strand
TCGCGGACCACGCGTGCGGGGGCGGCCGCCGCCTGCAGAGTCCACTCCGGCTCGATGTCGGTCGCGTGGGGATAGCGGGTCGAGCGGCTGCGGATGTGCTCGGCGTCCTCCGCGTCCCACCACAGCTCAACCGGCATGTCATGATTGTAGCGCATCGCGCTACAGCACCTCCATCCCGTATCCCAGTTGACGAACCCCTCATCGGGACACCTCCAGAAGCTTGCGGATCGGCAGCAACGCCGCAGCTCGTCATTTCCCGTAAGACCCACCCGATGAAATGCCCGATGATGGGGAGGCCGACTGGGACACTCCCGCCATGAGTGGACTGTTGATCGGCTACGCCCGGGTCTCCACCGACGAGCAAGACCTCACCGCCGGCATCGCAGCCCCGCGACATTCGATCTGCCGGTGGGCATGTCCACCCCCGAGCGGGTACATGCCCACCCCGAGGGCAAGATCGGCCTGGGCGGCGTGCTGGCGTCCCCTGCCGGTGTTCTAGGTCAACCACCCCGGCCGGTCTGCGGACGCCGTGTACAAACCGCTCCAACTCGCTGTGGCGGCCGGCTGCGGGCTGCGGTGCCACGGACCTTGATCAGCAACAGCGCAGCGGCCGCACACCCGGTTCGCCGACCAGAGCGCGACCGGTGTCGTGATCAAGATGCTGCGAGGTTTCCACTTTGCTCCCGTCGCGCCGTCGGCAGTTTGGGGCTATGCGTACGGTCGCCCTTCTCCCGCTACGTGAGCTCAGGGCGAGATCTCGATCTCGATCGAGTTGTCGAGGGTGAGTAGCGGTTCGGGGTCGCCGGTCACGACCGGCCAACCACGACGCTGTGCGCAGTGGACGACATGCGCAGCGACGATATCGCCCCGCGGCTGATCGCCTTGCTGCAGCAGCGCGCCGACCGCGCGCGCCTGCGCGGTGTCAACAGGGTCCACGACCGTGCACGGCAGGCCGAGCAGGACGTCCATACCGAGCTCGTGACCGCGGGGGATCAGCGCACAAGCGCGGACCAGCGCTGCGGAGGGGACGGCCAACACGACGTTCTCCTCGATCGCGGTCATCACCAAGGCTTCGGCGTACACCGATTGTCCGGTGGAGAAGCCGACGATCGCGGTCACATCGAGAACTCGGCCGCCGATCACGAAGTGGTGCGGCGCGGCGGAAGGCCCGCCCGCTGCCGGACCAGAGCGAGGACCTCATCAGGCGGCGGTCCACCGAAAATCCTGGTGACCTGCGCAAGTGCGTGATCCTTGGCCAGACGCAGCCGCACGGCCTCCGCAACGTAGTCAGCCACGCTGCCCGCCGCGCCGCTGCGGGCAGCATCACGCGCCTCATCGAGAAGCCCTGCCGGCAGGCTCACCGACTCCAGCTCGCTGCTCATGGAGGAAGGGTAGCGGATTCGTCCGGTCACCCGTCGACCACGTGAGTTGACGTCGACCGACGTCGCTCGGGAACAGCATGATCAACACTAGAACGCTGCGAGCGGCCCGGTGGGCGACTGCGATCGGCGCGTGGCCAAGGTCGCCGGGGCACTCCACAGTGGAACGGAGGGCGTGGCGGGAGCGGTTCGGGGTGCGCGCTGATGCCGTCTCCACCACGTGCCTCTCACCTCATGGGATCTGCGCCGTTGCGCCCCTCGCCGTCCCGGGCGTCGTACTGGTTGCGAGAACCCCTGTGTGCTGGAGGCCGTCGGGGAGCGGTTCGGCGGCGAGGTCCCGGTCGTGTGCGTCAGCGGCCAGCCTGCGCTGGTGGTACTCAACGTCCTTCGGGCACTTGCGATCGCCAACCGGCTCGTCGCCGAGGCGGGTATGGCGCCGTGGCGGATGGGGCGGAGCACTACTTGGTGGCGGTCGGTGCGACCCGGCTCGGGCTCGTGGGCACGGCGCTCGAGGCGACACGGGACGCCGAGCTGGGGGCAGCGCCGTCCCGTCGTTCGGATCTCGCGCGAGACAAGCGTCTCGGTCGTCCTCAAATCTGCTACGTTGTATCCCTCAAATCTGCTCCGCAGGGGACCCGAAAAATGCCATCCAGCGGTCTGGTGCCACGGCGCGCCCGGCGTGAGCTGGACGAGACGTTGCAGGTACTGCGAGTGGTCGTGCTCAACGGTCCCCGGCAGGCCGGCAAGACAACGCTGGCCAGGCAACTCGTGGCCGCATCGGGTGGTTCGTTCGTCACGCTCGACGATCCCGCGACGCTGCAGGCGTGTCTCGCGGATCCGCGGACATTCCTCACGGCATATCGCAAGCCGCTGGTCGTCGACGAGTTTCAGCTGGCTGGGGATGTCCTGCTCCGGTCGGTCAAGAACATCGTCGACACCACCCTCGACCGAGGGCAGTACCTGCTCACGGGCTCGACCCGGTTCCTCACTGTACCGTCGCTGTCCGAGTCCTTGGCGGGACGGGCGGGCATCGTCGATCTCTGGCCCTACACGCAGGGCGAAGCGCAGCGATACGGCGACACCGGTGACGGGTTCCTGATGCGGCTACTGGATCCGGACGTGCCCGTAGGGCAGCTGGCTGGGGAGCCGCCGGATCGGTCGTCCTACCTGGCCCGGATCTGTACCGGGGGTTTCCCGGAGGTACAGGAGCTGGTCGGGTCCTCGCAGCGGCGGCGCTGGTTCGACGCCTACATCAAGACGGTGACCAGCCGGGACGTTCCCGGCATCAGCCGGATTCAGCATGTCGCCGAGCTGCCCCGACTGCTTGGCGCGCTCGCGGCCATGACGGGCCAACAGCTGGTCGTGACCCGCCTCGCGGAGAAGGTGGCATTGGCGCGCCAGACGATCGACTCGACCTATCTCCCGCTCCTGGAAACCGTGTACATGGCGGTACGGCTGCCCGCGTGGTCGCGAAACCTGCTCTCCCGGATCACCCGGCACCCCAAGTCCTACGTTGCCGACAGCGGCGTCGCTGCGCACCTGCTGCGGGTCGACGAGGAGGCAATGGCCGACCCGATGTGCGCGGCGACCGGCCCACTGGTCGAGACGTTCGTGGTGAACGAGCTGGTCCGGCAGGAGTCCTTCGGCGCGGAGCGGATTCAGCTGTCGCACTACCGCACGCACGACGGCGTCGAGGTCGACGTCATCGCCGAGGCCTTGGATGGGCGCGTCGGCGGTGTCGAGATCAAGTCAGCGGCGACGGTGACGAGCGCCGACTTCCGGCATCTCGCTCGCGTCCGCGATCTGCTCGACATGTCCGGCGGCCGGTTCGTGCGAGGCGTGGTGCTCTACACCGGTGACCAGGTGCTGCCGTTCGGCGACCGTCTCGTGGCGATGCCGCTCGCCGCCCTGTGGATGCCACCCGCATGAGCAGCCGTCAGGAGTTACGGCTACCTGTCGGGCGGTGCGGGCGAGGTCGCGGGCGTCGGTGCCGGGCCGAGTGTCGAGCGCCGCGGCCAGTTGCGAGCTGTCGGACGGCGGCAGGCCGAGGGCAGTACGGCACCCGCCGCGACGGGATCGACTCGATCCGACACACACCGGGACTCCCCGACAGCGCGGCGAGGTGCAGTTGTTCAGGACTCCACGCCGGCGCGTTGACGGCTGCTTCCAGCTCGACGACGCCGCATCGGCCGGCAGTGTCCAGATCCGCAGGGTGCCGTGTCGCTGGAGATCCGCGAGTCCCGCTCCTTCGGTACGAGCCACGACTTAGCGTAGTGAGGGTCAGCTGAGGTAGGGCTGCGGCCATTGCTGGAGTCCGTGCTCGATGCGGAGCCGGACGCAGGGGTGGATGTTCAGCGTGTCCAGACGGTCGGGTTCGACCCAGTGCACTTGCTTGGATTCGCTGCTCGACGTGAGTGCGCCGCCGATGGGGCGGGCGCGGAAGAAGAGGGAGAACTCCTGGCGGACCTCGCCGTCGTCGTAGGCGATGACGTGGCGGGGGTCGGAGTAGATGCCGACCAGGCCGGTGACCTCGACGTCGAGCCCGGTTTCCTCGCGGACCTCGCGGACGGCGGCTTCGGTGCTGGTCTCGCCGATCTCCTGAGCCCCGCCGGGGATGGCCCACAGGTCGTTGTCGGTGCGTTGGATCATCAGCACTCGGCCGGCGTCGTCGAGGACGACGGCGGTGACGGCCACGACGAGACTGGTGGCCCGCGGGGCGGCGGGATCGTCGTAGTAGTCGGTCTTGGGCACGCATCCTGACTACCACTTCGGGGACTTGGCCGTCTCCCAGACTCGGTCGAAGCTCTGCGCGTAGGTCTCGACCAAGCACCCGGCCGAGAGTCGCCGGAGGTGCAGCGCTGGGGCGTGGGGCGCGGGGATGCCGTACACGTGCGGATTGACGATCATCTCGTCGTCGTAGCGGTAGATCGAATTGTACAGGGTGGTCCTGTGGCAGCGGATCTCGTCACTGCAGCTGCACCCGGACGATTCGATCGTCACCCTGGCGGGGTTCACCACGGCCGTCCCGGTTGCTGGTCATCAGCCACAGCGAACCCTCGGGCGTCGGCCACACCGTGCGCAGCCGCCCCAGCTCGCCGGTGAAGTAGGCAACCGGGTCACCGGCGGTGTCGCCGCGGATCGGGACCTGCCACAGCTGCCGGCCCCGCAGCGCCGCCATGTAGACGACGTCGTCCACGATCGCGATACCGCTGGGCGAGGCATCGTCGGGCCGCCACTGCGCGGCCGGCTGGATGAACTCGCCGCCTCCACCGCGGCCCTCCACCAGCGGCCACCCGTAGTTGCCGCCGGGCCGGATGAGGTTGAGCTCATCCCATCGGTTCTTGCCGTGCTCGGCGGCCCACAGCCGGCCCTGTGAGTCGAACGCAAGCCCCTGCACGTTGCGGTGCCCGTAGCTGTAGACCAGCGAGCCGGGGAACGGGTTGCCCGGCGCAGGCTCGCCGTCCGGCGTCATCCGCAGGATCTTGCCCGCCAGCGAGGTTCTGTTCTGGGCGAGCGGACCCACGGTGGCGTCGCCCGTCCCGGCGTAGAGCATGCCGTCCGGCCCGAAGACGATACGCCCGCCGTCGTGGAACACCGCGCTCGGAATACCCGTGATGATCGGTTCGGCCGGTCCGAACCGGCCGTTCTCGTACGTCATCCGCACGATGCGGTTCTCGGCGGGGGTCGAGTAGTAGACGTAAACGAGGCGGTCGGTGGCAAAGCGGGGCGAGATCGCCAGGCCGAGCAAACCGCCCTCGCCGTTCGACTCAGCCTGCGGGACCCGCCCGATCGGGGCGACCCGCCCATCCGGTGTGACCCGGACGATGCGGGCGCTGTCCCGTTCGGTGACGAGCGCGTCGCCGCCGGGCAGGAAGTCCAGTCCCCACGGCACGGCGAGTCCCCGTGCGACATCACCGGCGAGCTGCGGTACCGCCACACCCGGCGGAGGTGTGGTCCGTGGTTGCTGCTGCTCCCCGGCGCATCCGGCCGCCAGGACGAGCAGCAGCACGGCGGCGAGCGCCCCACCCCACGCTGTCCGGAGCGTCCGCCGTCTCCCCACCGGACTGATCCTCACATGTGCCACCCCCGCGTGCAGGACCTGCGCCGCGTAGCATTCGCCGGTCACGGCGACGATCGGCGACGTCCGCCATGTGGTGGCCTCCGCTGTGTGGTTGACAGGCCGCTCTCTCAGCGCCGGGCGAGTTCGGCGAACCACCGGTCATCGCGGCTGGCGTCCCAGGTGGTCCTGAAGCCGGCGCGGGACGCCACCGTCTCCACGGCGTCCGCGCCGACGAGCGACCAGGGGAACGGCTGCCCGGAGCCGATGCGAGCACGCCCGCAGCGCAGCCCGCTCCCGGGTGGGTCGACCTCCACGATCACGGTGCCGCCGGGGCCGAGCAACTGCGCCACCCGTCCCAGCAGTGCC
>JALYQB010000782.1 GCA_030856045.1 Actinomycetota bacterium | reverse complement strand
CACCGGTGGCCGGTTCGCCGACATCGGCTACTGCGGTGCCCCGTCGAGGCGCACGGAGTGCCCGGTGGTGCTACGGGCTGCGCCACCACAGCCGCTGCCCGCACCACCGGGTGCCCCCGGGCGGGGGCGTGGCCGCGGGTGCACCGCGTCTGGTGTGACCGCTCGGCGTGCCAGCTCGACCCTGAGCACAGCGGCGAGGGCACGCACGTCGGGCCTGAGACCACGCTCGTCACCCGGGAGCCCGGCCAGCGGGTCGAGCTGCGGCTGGTCGAGACGGTGCCCGGCGGGCCGGTCGGGGTGGCGCTGCTCGTCACCGCCGCTGAGCTGGACGCGCGGGGCGCGTTCGTCGAGGTCACTGCTGGGGTCGACCTCACCGCGCGCGAGGCGACGAAGCTGGCGGAGCTGCTCGTCGAGCAGGCCGAGCGGGCCGACACCGCGCGGTGACCGGCGCGCAGAGCTACCGGGCGGGGATCCACGCGTAACGGCTGGCCGACGCCGACGCCGACGCCGACGGGTGGCGGTGGCACGGTGCTGGTGCTCCGGGTCGGCGGCTCGGTCGTGCTGCTGCTCTACGCTGCCGTGGAGACCGGCCCGTGCTCAGTGACGGCCAGGCCGCCGAGCTCGCGGAAATGCTCACCGCGGCAGCCGGGCACGGCCCGCTTCACCGGTCACCGCCGGACTAGCGGTGGCTGCCGCGGGCCGTCTCACCGCGCCGGCCGTCGAGCAGCCGGACCAGCAGCCGTGGCTCCGCCGGCCAGGCATCCAGCAGCACTGGCCGGGGAATCGACCGAGCCACGTAGCTCAGGATCAGCACGACCACCACCACATCGTCGAGAGGCCCGATGACCGGCAGGAACTCCGGAATCAGGTCGATGGGCGAGAGCACCCACAGGATGGCGACCAGCAGCGCGACCTTCGCCCGTCGTGGTACCGCCGGGTTGCCCCGCAACCGCCGGGCGGTGGTCACGCACGCGGGCAGGAACTCAGCCAGGTCTCGCAACAGACCGGGAGGTAACCGTCGGGCCAGCAGCACCAGCAGGACCCAGCTGGTGAGCAGCACCACCAGGCCGATCACCACGAGGCGAATCACGAACAAACTCGCATGTTACGTTTGTAACATGTCGAACGGGTCCGCGTGAACCAGCGCCGCAGCTGGATCGTGCTGCTGTGCCGGATGCCGAGTGACCCCGCCCGGCATCGCATGGCCCTGTGGCGGGAGCTTCGCCGGGCCGGCGCGGTGCCCCTCGGGCAAGCCGTCTGGGGGCTGCCGGACCTGCCTGCGGTACAGCCGGTGCTCGACAGGGCGCGCGAGCTGATCACGTTGGCGCACGGTGATCTGCTCGTCATCTCCGCGAGCGGCTACGACGATGCCGCTGCTCGCCGCCTGGATGAGCTCTACGCGACGCAGCGGGAACAGGAGTGGCGGGAGTTCCTCGCCGACTGCGCCAAGTACCTCGCCGAGTTGGACAAGGAAGAGGCCACCGCCAAGTTCACGCTTGCCGAGCTCGACGAAGAGGAACAGAGCCTGGACCGGCTCCGCCGCTGGTACCGTGATCTCCGGGCCCGCGACCTGCTCGGCACCAGCGCGGCCGGTGAAGCCGACGTCCGCCTCAAGGAATGCGCCCGCCGCCTCGACGACTACGCCGAGCAGGTCTACGCCGCCGTCGCCGATCCCGGCACCGACACAGGATACGGCCACACCGCTCGGCCCTGAGCAGCCGCCCCACTCCCGGACGGTGCGCATCGGCGAGGCGGCCGGTCGAGGGACCCGACACGGACACGCTGGTGGACAACGGGCCGGACATGAGATTGGACAAGTCAGATCCAACAATCTTAGGTTGCTCATGTGCCCACCCCACGCCGGTACCTCGAGACCCACCCCTGGATCACCTTCCAGTTCCGCCTGGATCAGGACCGCCTGTGGTGCCTTCTGGGCGAGGCGGCATCCAAGTGCCAGCATCTCTCGGGCACACCGCTGCAGCCTGCGATGGCCCTGGACCTCGACCAGGTCTACCTCGTCAAGGGAGCGGTCGCGACAACCGCCATCGAGGGCAACACCCTGACCGAGGACGAGGTGCGAGAGCTGTTGGCGTCGAAGCGGAAGCTTCCGCCGTCACAGGAGTACCTCCAACGCGAGGTCGAGAATGTCATCGAGGGCCTGCGGCGGATCGACGACCACGCACGTGCCGGTGAGCCCTTCGTGATCACTCCGGAGTGGATCAAGGAGCAGAACCGCATCAGTCTCGACGGCCTCGATCACGAGGAGCACGTCGTGCCGGGCGAGTACACCAATGTCCAGCTTGTCGCGGGGAGCTACAAGGCGGCGCCTCCGGAGGACGTCGAGCTGCTGGTTGACCGCCTCTGCACCTGGCTCAACGAGCTGCTGCGTCCCCTCGACACGCCTGATACCCCGGCGGACATGTGCTTCTTCAACGCGTTCCTCGCCGCGACGCTCGGCCACCTCTACATCGCGTGGATCCATCCGTTCGGCGACGGAAACGGTCGCACCGCACGGCTGCTCGAATGCGCTGTCCTCGCCCACTCGGGCGTCGTGCCGTGGGTGTCGAGCAACCTGCTGTCCGACCACTACAACCGCACACGCAGCCGTTACTACCGGCGGTTGGACCTCGCCTCGCGTCAGCACGACGTGCTGGGTTTCCTGACCTACTCTGCGCAGGGCTATGTCGACATGCTCCGTGAGCAGATCGGTCGCGTTCAGGCCGAGCAGCGGAGGGTCGCGTGGATCAACTTCGTGCACGAGGTGATGCAGAAGGTCCCCGACGGCGCGACGCAGCAGCGGCAGCGCACGGTGGTGCTGTGCATGCCTGTCGACCGCGGCATTCGTACCGCTGAGATCAGACGGCTCACGCCGGAGCTTGCCGAGAGGTACGCGGGCAAGACTGAGAAGACGCTGACCCGTGACGTGAACCGCCTCCGGGAGTTGGGGCTCATCCGCCGTACGGTGGCTTGTTGTATTCGTGCATCGACAAGATGGACGCGTTTTCGCCGATCGCCAAGAACTGCCCGCCGTAGCGGACGTCGCAGCGGCATCCGTGTCCCGCTCGGCACCCTCCTATGGCGGGCAGAGGGTGGCGGGCGCCGGTAGCTGCGCGTCCATCAGGTATGCCGTCGCGGCGTCCGTGACGCACGGGCTGCGCCCCAGCGCGCCGTGCGCCATGCCCTGCCAGTTCACGAGCACCGCGGAGGGCAACGCCTCCGCGACGCGGCGCGTCCCCGCCGCCGGGGTGAGCGGATCACCCTCCGTAGCGACCACCAGCGTCGGCGGCGGGGCCCCGCGGTCGGGTCGGTCACCGGCGGAAGCGGGCACCGGCCACGCGCTGCACAGCAGCAGCCGCTGCGCGAACATCGCGCCGAACAGCGGGTACCGCTCGCCCCACTCCCGGACGAGCTGCGCGGCGCGTTCCGGCGGCACCTGTGTCGCGCTGTCGTTGCACCGCGTGGCGAGGCCCGGGTCGAAGCGGGCGGGC
>JALYQB010000769.1 GCA_030856045.1 Actinomycetota bacterium | reverse complement strand
CGCCACTCCGCCGGTCGCCAGCACCAGCCTGCCCGGCAGCGCCGCCGACCGCAGCCCCAGCGCGGTCACGACGTGGCACGCACCGAGGCCGGCGAGCCCCGCCGTCATGATCCAGCGGTCCGCGGCCCCGTACGCCGCAAGGGCGCTGATGGTGTCCACCGCCGAGTCGAAGCCGGCGGGCTGGCGCGTCGCGGCGAGCGTCCAGCCACCGATGAGCAGCACCGGCGCGGCCGCGGCGGACACCACGGCCCACCGCGGAACGGACGGCATGTGCCCACCGTACGACGTCACCGTGCTGTGATCATCCGGCGGGAGTGGTCGCCACGGGTCAGGATCGGTGCATGCGATGCCTGGTGACCGGAGCGACGGGGTACATCGGCGGGCGGCTCGCGCCCCGCCTGCTGGCCGAGGGGCACGAGGTGCGCTGCCTCGCCCGCGACCCCGACAAGCTGCGCGACGTGCCCTGGGCCCCCGACGCGGAGGTCCTCCGGGGCGACGTGCAGGACGAGGCCGGCCTGCGCACCGCGATGGCAGGCATGGACGTCGTCTACTACCTCGTCCACTCGATGAACCAGCGGGGTTACGCGACCGCGGACCGCAAGGCCGCCCTCGTGGTGTCCCAGGTCGCGCGGGAGTGCGGCGTCCGCCGGATCGTCTACCTCGGCGGCCTGCATCCCGACGGCGAGCTGTCCGGCCACCTGACGTCGCGCACCGAGGTCGGCGAGATCTTCCTGCGCTCCGGGGTGCCGACCGCCGTGCTGCAGGCCGCGGTGATCCTCGGCTCGGGCAGCGCGAGCTTCGAGATGCTGCGCTACCTCACCGAGCGGCTGCCGGTGATGGTGACGCCGAGCTGGGTCCGCAACCGGGTGCAGCCGATCGCGGTGCGCGACGTGCTGCGTTACCTCATCGGCGCCGCGACGCTGCCCCCCGACGTCAACCGCACGTTCGACATCGGCGGGCCGGACGTCCTCACCTACCTGGAGATGATGCAGCGCTACGCGACGGTCGCCCGACTCCCGCGGCGCCGGGTGCTGCCGGCCCCGGTGCTGAGCCCGTGGCTCTCGTCGCACTGGGTCAACGTCGTCACGCCGGTGCCGAAGGCGATCGCCCAGCCGCTCATCGAGTCGCTGGTGCACGAGGTCGTGTGCCGCGAGGACGACATCCGCGGGTACGTCCCCGACCCGCCCGATGGCCTCCTCCGCTACGACGACGCGGTGCGACTCGCGCGGAACAAGGTCCGCGACGCGCAGGTCGAGACCCGCTGGTCGGGCGCGTCACTGCCGGACGCGGCGCCGTCGGACCCGATGCCCACCGACCCGGACTGGTCCGGCGGCTCCGTCTACACCGACGTCCGCGAGCGACGCAGCAGCGCGTCCGCCGAGCAGCTGTGGCGGGTGGTGGAGGGCATCGGCGGAGAGCACGGTTGGTACTCGTTACCGTTCGCCTGGTCGGTGCGCGGCTGGGTGGACCGGCTCTCCGGTGGGGTCGGCCTGCTCCGCGGTCGCCGCGACCCCCATGACCTGAACACCGGCGACGCCCTGGACTGGTGGCGCGTCGAGGACCTGCGCGACGGGTCGTTCGTGCGGCTGCGCGCCGAGATGAAGGTGCCCGGCAGCGCGTGGCTCGAGCTCGAGGTCGTGCCCGAGCCCGAGCCCGACGGCGGCTCCACCTACCGGCAGCGCGCGGTGTTCGTGCCGCGCGGCCTGGCGGGGCAGCTGTACTGGTGGAGCGTCGCCCCCTTCCACGCGCTCGTGTTCGGCGGCATGGCCCGCAACATCACCGGCGCCGCGGAGACCGAGGCCGCGAAACCCGCCCCGAGGCGGTCGGTACGCTGACACACCCTGGCACCGGAGGGTGGGACAGACGTGGAGCTCGAGCTCGAGCGCGACGCGTTCGCCGACGCTGTGGCCTGGACCGCCCGGGGGTTGCCCGCCCGCCCGGTCGTGCCGGTGACCGCGGGGGTCATGCTCGAGGTCACGGACGGCGCGCTGATCGTGTCCGCGTTCGACTTCGAGGTCCTCAACCGCATCGAGGTGCCTGTCACCGACAAGGCGGGCGGCCGGGTGCTGGTGTCGGGCAGGCTGCTGTCCGAGATCGCCCGCGCGCTGCCGCCGAAGGACGTGCGGGTGGCCGTGGAGGGCAACCGCCTCGCGATCCGCTGCGGCTCCGCGCGCTTCAACCTGCCGCTGATGCAGGTCGAGGACTACCCGGTGGTCCCCGTGCTGCCCGCGACGTCCGGCACGGTGCGCGGCGACGTCTTCGCCACCGCCGTCGCGCAGGTCACCGCCGCGGCGAGCCGGGACGAGACGCTGCCGATGCTCACCGGCGTGCGGATGGACATCGCCCCGGACGAGCTGGTGTTCGCCGCCACCGACCGCTACCGGCTCGCCGAGCGGCACGTGCCGTGGCAGCCGTCGGGGCAGGTCCCGACCGGACCGGTGATCATCCCGGCGAAGACGCTGTCCGACGCGGCGAAGTCACTGGGCTCCGCCAGCGAGGTCGTGCTCTCCATCGGTGGTGCGGGCGAGGCGGGTTTCATCGGCTTCTCCGCGAACGGCCGCCAGACGCTGACCCGGCTGCTCGACGGCGAGTTCGTCAAGTTCGCGTCGCTGTGGCCCACCGAGGCGACGACCACCGCCGAGGTGGAGGTGGGCCCGTTCGCCGAGGCGCTCAAGCGCGTCTCGCTGGTAGCGCAGCGCTTCGCGCCGGTGCGGCTGACGTTCGACGATGGCCGCGTGCAGTTCTCGGCCGAGGCGGAGGACGAGTCCAGCGCGGAGGAGGAAGTGGAGATCGGCGTCACCGGGGAACCGCTGACGATCGGCTTCAACGCGGGCTACCTGCTCGACGGGCTGACCGCGGTCAAGGCGCCGCGCGCGAGCCTGTCGTTCACCACCCCCACGCGGCCAACGGTGATCACCCCGGTCGCCGGGCTCGACGCCGACGGTGAGGCCGACAGCGGCGAGCGCACGTACCGCTACCTGGTGATGTCCATGCGGTTGCGGGGCTGAGCACCCGGGTGGACGAGCTGACGGCGG
>JALYQB010000764.1 GCA_030856045.1 Actinomycetota bacterium | reverse complement strand
GTCAGTTCAACATGTAGGTCCTTCTTCTCGCCTTCAGGCAACATACTGGGTTTACCACCGCGTCCCCTGCCTTGACGATCATGGATTGCTTCAACTCAACGACACGGCGCACTTCCGGAGGTCTGAGCCTCGCCAACGATCCACGGCTCCTGCTCACCCGCCCGCACTGAGGCCGTCACCAGCACGGTCCCGGCCGATGTTTCCCCCTCGTCTCGCGTGTACGTCCTGGTCACAACCTCGTTCGGCTACTTGCACGGCGGCGCGCCGCTGGCCGATGTCCTCGTCGACGTGTGCGAGCACCTGCGGGACCCGCACAACGACCCAACACCCCCTGGGTGATTCGATGACCGAGACCCGCCCTGTCGAGTCACGTCACCGGGAGATCTTCGTAGACGAACACGTTCTGGTCCGCCGCTGCCGTGACATACAGCAGTTCGACCACGCGGCCTTGTTCGTCGCGTGCCGCCCGGGTGATGCGCAAGACGGGCACGCCTGTCTTGGAGCGGAAGACCAACGCTTCGGTGTAGGTCGGCATGCGCGCCGAGACCTCCTCGGTTACCGACGCCGGGGCGTGCCCGATGGCCTCCAGCGCGGCGTAGGTGCCCTCTTCGATCTTCTCGACCTCGGCCAGGGGGGTGCCCTCGACGATGTCCAGCGGCAGGTGTCCCTCCTGAATCTGGACGATCGCGTCGGGGTCGCCCGCGTGCATGTACCGACGCCGGTAGATGATCTCGGTGCCGACGGGCACGTCGAGGCCCTCGGCGACCTCGTCATCGGCGTGGCGCCCCTCGACCGTGACGAGCTCGCCGTGGCCGGGGATGCCGAGCGCCTGGCACATCGCCTCGAATGGTCCGGCGCCGGGTCGCCGCGCGTGCCGGGCGTATCGACTGGACGGCAACCGCAGTGGCGGACGGCGGACGAAGGTGCCCCGGCCCTGTTCGACTTCGACGAGGCCTTCCGAGCGAAGGGTCGCGATGGCCTGGCGGACGGTCTGTCGGGACACGTGGTAGTGCTGCGACAGGTGCGACTCGCTGGGCAGCGGGTCGCCCGGTTGGTACCGACCCTCGGTGATGTCCTGCCGGACACGCTGGGCCACCTGCTGGTACAGGCCTTCCGGTCGAGTCAGATCGTCCTCGCTCATGTCACGACAGCTTACGACCTCTTGTGTGGACGTCTGTTGTCTGCTCTACTCAACATGTACGGACGACTGACGTCTGTATGTCGATGGTTGTGCTTGTAGCCACCGCGTGAGCAGCGGTCGTCGAAATCTAGGAGCAGTGATCATGAAGACGTCGAGGGTCACCCCCTCCAATGCGGAACGTCATCCACGGGTTGTCGTAGACGACACACACGAAGCAATCGGTCAGGGAATGTCGATGACATAGCGAAAGGTGTGACGGTCGCAGGGAACGAGTGAATCGAGCACCTCGAGTACGCGACCGTGGCTGTCATGGGCGGTGCGGAGAACACGGGCTACGGGCACCCCCGGAGGGATTGCCAAGCCTTCCGACTCTGGCGGAGTTGGCATGCGCACCTGGAGATCCTCAACGAACTGGACGACTCGTGAGCCGAGCCCGCCGGGGTCCTCGATGAAGGCATGCACACCGCCGCGGATCAGGCGGTTCTCGGCCACGGGCGTACCAACGAAGAGATCGCGAGGGTAGTAGCCGTCGACGAACTGGGTGGGCTCGTCGTCGACATGGAACAATCTCTTGCGGACGAGGACCGGTTCCCCTGCCTGCGCGCCGAGGCGCTCGGCTACCTCGGCCGGAGCCGGCACCTCACCGACGTGCAGCAGCTGCTGACGGGCCTGCTGGCCCTGCGTCGCAGCCTCGGCGTTGAAGTTGGCGACACCGGTAGCCCGATTCGTTCGGTAGTTCGTCCCGGTGAGCAACATACGGATATGCGGCCGAGGCCTCACGAACGCGCCGCGACCCTGACTGCTGGTGATCAGCCCCTCGCTTCGAAGGAGCGCGACGGCCTTGCGGGCAGTGGTCCTCGTCGTCTCGTGTTGCGCCGCGAGCTCGTTCTCGGACGGCAGCTGCTCGCTAGGCCCGAGTTCGCCAGCGAGGATGCGGCCGCGGAGGTCGTCTGCGATCCGGCGGTAGGGCGGCGACGACGGCACGGTGGATGCTCACTTTCGGGTGGCTATGCAAGCGGCCAGCCTACCGACCGCGGGGGTCAGTCGTCGCCAGGTGAGCTGTAGGCCCAGCCTCGCCAACGATCCACCTCGATGCTGATGACGGGCCCGGCCGGCCGCTGTTGCCGGTAGATGTCGTATTTGATGGCCAGTAGATCGAGCGGGGTCTGCTTCGCGGCGTCGTCCGCGATGACGGTTGCTGAGCCGTCGGCGCGCGCCCACCAGAGACGCGACCAGTCGTCGTCGTAGTGGTCCACCAGCAGTGATACGCGCTCGTTGGTGGCGATGTTGCGCAAGCGCTTGAGGTTCATGGACCGCTTCGGCTTGTGGTCGATGGCGATGACGACGAGGTCGTCCTGAACGGCGAACGTGACCGGCACGAGGTGCGGCTGTCCGTCCTCGTCGCAGGTCGCCATCCGTGCCACAGGGCTCGCGCTGAAGCGCTCACGAACGTCCGACTCCGTCAAGTTCATGCCGACGACGGTATCGCCAGTGCGGTCGCCATGTGGAGCCCGCCGGTGACACAGCGTCGACGGCGAGGTGCATCGATCGGCCGATCGGGTGGACCACGAGAAGTCGGCCTGTTGCTACTTGCATAGCCATGCCCAACATCGATAGCGTCTTCTTGCATAGCCAAGTGATACGGGCGGAGACCAACTTGCCGCGCCTGAGACCAGTAACCAAGGAGTGGTGATCATGGAGACGTCGAGTCTTGCGAGGGCAGCGAGGGTCAGGGCCGTTGCGGCGGTGCCTGCGGAGGCGCCGCGGTTCTACAGCGTGGCGCAGGTGGCGGGGATGCTGGGCATGTCGCCGATGACGGTGTACCGGGCGATCAGTGATGGTCAGTTCCCGGCCGTCCGGATTCGTGGCCGTTTGATCATCCCGGCGAGGGCGCTGGAGGAGATGGCCGATGCTGCGGTGGCCGAGCAGACCGTGGTCGATGGATCCGGCTGGGTACCGGCGGGGGTGGCGGTGTCATGAGCCCCACCAGTCATTCTTCGGTGCGGCAGCTGGACCGTCCCGTGACGCTCGTCGGCCGGTACTGGCCGCGCCACGGCTCCTGCTCGCCCGCCCGCGCTGAGGCTGCCACCAGCACGGTCCCGGCCGATGTCTCCCACCCGTCTCGGGTGGAGGTCCTGGTCACCTCCTTCGGCTACCTGCACGGCGACGCCCCGAAGGCCGATGTCCTCGTCGATGTGCGCGGGCACCTGCGTGACCCGCACACCGACCCGGCGTTCCGCGTGCTGACCGGCCGCGACACGCGCGTCATAAGGCGGGTGCTCGCGACCCCCGGGGCGGGCGCACTGCTCGACGGTCTGACCGCCACCGCTGCCGCGGTGCTGCCCGCCGCCTGCCAGGCCGGGCGCTTGGTCCGGGTGGCGGTGGGTTGCGCCGGGGGCCGTCACCGGTCGGTGGTGATCGCTGATGCGGTCGCCGCGCGGCTCGCCTTCGTCGGGTGGGGCGCTGTGGCCGAGCACCTGCACGTCGGCGAGCCGTTGGTGAACCGGTGAGCGGCCCGCCGCGTCGCCCCGGGCTCCCGAGCCCGGCCGCGATGCCCGGTAGCGGCACCCGGCCCGGTGGCCCGTCGAGAGGAGCCTCACCTGTGTCTCTCACGTCGTATGAGCTGAGTGGGCGGGATCGGGCGATCCTGCGTGCTGTCGCCACTGGGCGCGCTGAGCTGGTCTGTGGTCGCGAGCCCGCGCTGTTCTTGGAGGGGCGGTGCTGTTGTGACCAGGGCGCGGCTCGCGGCTTGGCGCATGCCGGGCTGATCGCGCCGGCGGTGCCCGGTGTTGTGGGGCAGCGGGTGCCGGCCGCGGTGACCGACGCCGGTGCCGCGCTGTTGGCCGCTGCCTCTCTGCACGGAAAGGGGCAGGTGTGATGACGCGTGACCCCAACGCCGGGCCGGGCGGGCGGCAGCCGGATCAGCCCGAGGTGCTCGTCGGCCGGTACTGGCCGCTGCACGGCCCGTACTCGCCTGCCCGGGCTGCGGCTGCCGCCGGCACGGTCTCGGAACTGGTGCGCTATCTCAACTACGCCACCGGCCAGGGCTCGCGCCACGCGCTGCGCTACGCCGGGGACGTCTACACCGTGGTCGGTGGGCTCAAGGCCGCGGCCGGTGGTCTGGAACAGACGCTGCGCCAGCTCGGCGCCCGCACGGCCGCGCTGCGCGACGACCCGACCCTCGGGCACTCCCGGCGACGCGAAGACCGCGAGGACCACGCCGCGGCGGCCCGGGCCGAGGCCGCCGCGACAGGCGAGTCGCTAGCCGCGGCCGGGCAGGCGGTGGGCGCACTGTACGAGGCCCTCAATGCGGCGCAGACGCAGCTGGCCTGGCTGTACCACCGCGAGGACTCTCCCGGCGACGACGTGTTCTGACACGCCCCGGCCCGGTGGCTCGAACCGCCAAGAACGCGCCCACCGGGCCGGGTTCCCCAACACCCACCAGGAGTAGTGAGGAGACCGCCGATGCTACAGACGCAGACCTGCGTGAGCGTCCGGTGTGACCAGTGCGGGGACGGCCCGTACAGCCCGGAGCTGGTAGCGCACTGGCCGACTGAGGACGCCGCGCTCGACGCGGCCGCGGTCGCGGGCTGGCACATCGAGGACCGAGACCCGTCCCGGCTGCTGTGCCCGGACTGCGGGACGGTGCTGCGGTGTGAGGACCGCGGCCATGAGTTCACCAGGTGGCGCCGCTGCCGGTGTGAGCAGCTCGTCGCGGCGCACCGGGCGGGCCCGGACGGGCTATGCGGCATGGCTTTCCGCTACTGCCTGCGGTGCTGCGTGCACGAGTCCCACCCCACCCCGGCCGGCGTCGCCCTCACCGGGCGGAGCGGCGACACCGGTTGCGCGCTCCGCGGCATGTTCACCGGTGTCGTGATCGGCTCCACCACTGGCGACGGGAAGTCGAGCGTCGTCAACGGTGTCCGTGACGAGGTCCGGGGGGTGACCCGATGACCGCGGCCCAGGGGTGGCAGGCCCGGGCGTGTGTCGGGCTGGACACGGAACGGTTCTACGGTCCGGGTGACTCCGCGCCGGGTGCGGCGCCGCACCGGTGGGAGCGCGCCGCGCTCGCGGTGTGCCAGGCGTGCCCGGCCCGGGCGGCGTGTCTGGCGGCCGCGTTGGAGTTCCCGGCCCGCGAGCAGCACGGTGTCATCG
>JALYQB010000729.1 GCA_030856045.1 Actinomycetota bacterium | reverse complement strand
TCTCAGCACCACGTGAGAGAGGCCCGCTGCCCGACCTCGCCCACCCACCGGGCGAGCACCCGCGCGGGTTGTCCTTCGCCTTCTCACGCCCCGACCAGGGAGTGTCGTGACCGCACCCAACCATCCCCATCCACCCCGACGGCTACATGCCGTGGACGACCGCCGCCCATCCGGCGACGCCCACCCACCGCCCGGACCGGCCTCGCCCGTCGCCCACCTCACCCACCCGGACCGGCCCGACCCCGCCGGCCCAGCATCTTTCCTCGACGAGGAGGGAGACCGGGCCGCCCCCGCCCAGGCCGGGCCGCCCCCCGTACCAGCCCTCGCCCAGCCCCGGGCGGACCGCCACGGGCCGGATGAGGCCGACCCGGAGGCTGGTCCGGTGCGCACGCTGCGGCTCACCCCGGCTGCCCTGATCGGCCTGCGCCCCACGCACTGGCTGTGGGACCAGCGCATCCCCCACGGGGCGCTGGTCCTCGGCCCGGGGCGGGAGGGAATCGGCAAGTCCTTGTTCTGCGCCTGGCTGACCGCCCAGGTCACCCTGGGCACCCTGCCCGGGGTCCACCACGGCAGGCCCCGGGCGGTGTTCTACGCCGCCACCGAGGACTCCTGGGAACGCACCATCACCGGGCGCCTCCTGGTCGCCGGGGCCGACCTCGACCGGGTCTACCGCGTCCAGGTCGACCACCTCGGGGCCACGGTGCCGTTATGTCTGCCCCGCGACTGCGCCGGGCTGGCGCAGGAGATCGGCTGGTACGGGGCGGGCCTCGTCATCCTGGACCCGCTGATCTCCGCGGTGGACCCCAGGATCAACGTCAACCAGGAGGAGCTGCGCACCGCCCTGGAACCCCTGGCCGCGCTGGCCGATCAGACCGGCGCGGCGGTGTTCGGGCTCGCCCACTTCAACAAAGCCGCCGGCACCGACGCCCTCTCCCGGGTCACCGGCTCCCGCGCCTTCGCCGCCGTCGCCCGCGCCGCGATCGCCTTCGCCCGCGACCCGGGCGCCGCCGACGGGTCCTGCGTGCTGTCCCAAGTCAAGAACAACCTCGGGCGGCTGGACCTGCCCTCGCTGCGCTACACCGTCGAGTCGGTCACCCTGCCCACCCCCGAAGGCCCCGGGCACTGGGGACGGCTGGTCATCACCGGCGAGACCGACACCCACGTCGAAGCCCTGCTCAACGACACCGACCAGGACAGCACCGAACACGACGCGGCCGCCGGCTGGCTCACCGACTACCTCACCGTCAACCCGAAGTCCCCTTCGGCAGAAGTCAAGAAAGCCGCCCGCGGAGCCGGGTTCTCCGAGCGCACCCTGCAACGCGCCCGGGCATCACTGAAAGTAGCCGCCTCCGAGGAGGGGTTCCCCCGCCGCACCTTCTGGAGCCTGCCATGACCCCAGTGGTGCCAGTCATGCCAAGTCGTGCCAAGCCTCCCCCGCTGGCACCACTGAGCACCGCTGGCACCACTGACAGACCCCCTACCCCTCGCCCAGCACGCAGCGTCACCGTCGACGCGACGCGCCACCGGGAGGACCGGACGCCATGACCACCCACCCACCCCGGCTCACCGCCCAGCTCGACCAGCTCAGCGCCGCGAGCACCGACGCCTACCGACGGCTGGCACGGCTCGGGGCCTCCCACCACAGCCCGGTCCACCTCGGCCCGATCCCATCGTGGCTCGTTCCGCACCTGCGCCACCTCACCCACCCGCTAGCTAGCGGCACCGCGCGGCGCTGCCCCCACCTGGGCGCCGCCCCCGCCGTGGCCCACGCCGCCGTGTGGGACCCCGGGCACCTGACCTGCGCCCGGTGCACCCACCGGCTCACCCCCAGCCCCGGGGAGGACACCACCTGCGACCGCTGCCGACGACGCGCTGAGCTGATCTACCCCGGAGCGATCGCACTCGGCCCGGTCCTGCTCACTTTCGGACTCTGCCCCCGTTGCCTGGCCCACACCGAACCCGCCACCGCCCTGAGGGACTGAGCGCCGACATGGACCGGTCCGATGCTGAGAGGGAGCGCCTACGTGAGTTCGTTGCCCGAACTCGTGCTGAGCAGGGACTGCCGCCGACCGTCGAGGATCCGACCACGCTCGATCGAATCGCGGCGGTGTTCCGGCTGGTCAAGGACGCTAAGGACGGCCAGGATGCAGCGTAGCCGCTGCTTCCGATGGGTCACTCATGCAAACACCCGTGCCACCGAGACCGCAGTAGCCGAACGGGTTCTTCGCGTCCGACAGGTACTGCTGGTGGTAGTCCTCGGCGTAGTAGAAGTCGCGGAGCGGGGCGATCTCGGTGGTGATCTCCCCGCGCCGGGCGTCGGTCAGCGCCTGCTGGTACAGCGCGCGGCCGGCCTCCGCCTCGGTCTGCTCGTCCCCGCTCGCGGTGTAGATCGCGGAGCGGTACTGGGTACCCGCGTCGTTGCCCTGCCGCATGCCCTGCGTGGGGTCGTGGCTCTCCCAGAAGCCGCGCAGCAGCCGGCCGTAGGAGATCTGCGCAGGGTCGTACACGACGAGCACCGCCTCGGTGTGCCCGGTCCGCCCGCTGCACACCTCCTCGTACGTCGGGTTCGGTGTGTGGCCACCGGCGTAGCCGACGGCGGTCGAGTACACGCCGGGAGTGCGCCAGAAGATCCGCTCGGCGCCCCAGAAGCAGCCGAGCCCGAACACCGCGGTGCGCAGCCCCTCCGGGAACGGGGGCACGATCCGGTTCCCGCTGACGGTGTGCCGCTCGGAGACCGGCATCGACGCCGTGCGGCCCGGCAGCGCGTCGTCCGTGGTCACCATCCGCGTCTTGTCACGTCCGAAAAGGCCCATGGGGCAAGGGTACGCGCGGCGGGTACCGCCCCCGCCGGCTTCGCGATCCGGTCGCGCCCGTCGCGGACCGTGCCCGTCGGTGCACAATGGCGCCGACCGCGTGGACCGAGAGGGGTGCCGGTGAGCTGGCAGGACGAGCTCCGGAGGCTGGACGACGAGCTGTCCGCTGGGCGACTCTCGGCCGAGGACTACCGGCGCCGCCGCGACGACCTGACCGCGCAGGATCCGGCCGGGCCCGGCGACGAGGAGCCGCCGCCCGCGCCCTTCCCACCGGCCTTCCGGTGGGAAACGGTGGCGCCGTCGGACGAGACGCAGGTCATCCCCGCGATCGAGGACGACGCGGAACGGACGCAGGTGGTGTCAGACGGTCCGCCCTCGTACCGACCGGGCTGGGACGAGTCCGCGCCGCCGTGGGCGTCGGCCGACCTGCCGCCGGTGTGGGAGCCCGCCCCCGGCTGGGCGGCCGCGCCGCAGTTCACCGCCCCGGAGCGGCACTCAGGCACGGGTCTCATCGTGGGCGTCGTCGCTGCGGTGGTGATCCTCGCGCTCGTCGGGTTCGGCGTGTACTGGTTCGTCGCAGGGGAGGACACGCCGCAGGCCGGTGGCGCGCCGGCCGCGGAGCCGCCCGCGGCCAGTGAGGCGGCGGCTCCCGCGCCGCCGCTGTCCGAGGCGCCCGCGCCCCCGGAGTCGACGCTGCCCGATCCCGCCCCGATCGGCGGGGACGGCGAGCCCCGGACCCTGCTGACCTCGACCGATCTCGGCGCCGCGGGCGTGCTCACCCCCGACGAGTTCCTCGCGCTCGAGCAGGCGGGCATCGTGGACTCGAAGCTGCTCATCACCACCTTCGCGGACGGGCCGCGTGCGACGATCCTGATCACCCGGGTCGCCGACGCACCCACGGTGCGCGACGAGCTCGCCGCGCTGCAGGAGGGCGACGACCTCGAGCCGGCGCCGGGGCCTCCCGGCCTGAGCAACTTCCTGCTCCGGGAGGACCCCGCCGGGATGACCGTGGTCCGTGGCTTCTACACCAGCGGCGACGTCCTGGTCCGCATCGAGGTCATCGGCCCGGAGCTGGTCCCGTCGGCCCGGCGGTACGACACGATCGTCGAGCAGCAGATCGCAACGCTCGCCGCGGACGTCTGAGCGGTGTCTCACCGCACTTTCCGGTGGAGTTCCCACCGACGTGCATCCCCGGTGTCCTCACGCGGCCACCCACCGCTAGGCTGCGCGCGCCCACCCGGCGCGGGTCTGGGGGACAGGGAAACGGGAGGTGCAGCATGAGGGTTTCTTCACGGCTGGCGCTGTCGGCGGCGATCGCCTGCGGTGGTGCGCTCGCCGCGGCCACGCCGGGGTTGGCGCAGGAAAACGACGGTGTCGTCGGCGGTGTGCTGTGTAACTCCGTCGAAGCGCTCGCCGATCCGCTGGTCGGGTGCGTCGACAACGCGGGCAATCAACGGCCCCAGGCGCCCAGCAACAGCGGCAACACCCCGCCGGCTGGTGCCCAGGCAGCGGACGAGCCGGACGACAGCTCGTCCAGCGTCAGGCCGGTCGACACCTCGGACGACTCCGATGACTCAAGCGGCTCCGATGACAGCAGCTCGGCGCCGAGCAGCACCGGGGGCCCCAGCAGCGGCGGATCCGACAGCGGCCCGATCGACCGCGACAACGGGACCGCGCCCAAGGGTGGCGTCGAGACCGGTACCGGCGGCATGGTCGAGCCCACCGTCGCCACGGTCGCACTCGCAGGCGGCATGGCCGATCAGTCCGGTGCCGACACGGCTGCGCTGGCCGGCGGGTTCCTGATCGTCGGGAGCGGTATCGTGCTCGCCCGGCGCCGGCACGCTCGCCACGCGCTGACCGCTCGTCACGCTCGCTGAGCACCGGCGAACGGGTGAACGCGAGCAACCAACGTGTCGGTGGCCGCACCGCGATCCGTACTGCGGCCGCTGGGCTCGTCCTGACCGGAGCGCTGGCGGGCTGCACCGCGCAGGCCCCACCGGCGGACCTCGCCGCCGCGCTCCCGCCGCTGATGGTGGTGGAACCGGTGGCGCCCGATCCGCAGGCCGCAGAACCGGTGCGGGTCCGGATTCCGGTCGCGGAGGTGGACGCGGCGGTCGGCCCGCTGTTCCTCGACGGGAACGGGGTGCTCCCGCCACCCGGCTCCTACCACACCACCGGGTGGTGGCACGACGGCCCGGAACCGGGTGAGGCCGGTCCGGCGGTGATCGCGGGGCACGTCGACACGGGCACCGGCCCCGCGGTGTTCGTCCACCTCGACCAGGTCGCTCCCGGGGACCCCATCTACGTCGACCGGGCTGACGGCAGTACCGCCGTCTTCGTCGCGCAACGCACCGAGCAGCACCCCAAGGACAGCTTCCCGACCCAAGCGGTCTACGGCGGCACGCCCGACTCGCAGCTGCGCCTCATCACGTGCGGCGGTGACTTCGACGGGTCCGTGGCCGGCTATCGCGACAACGTGATCGTCTACGCCACGCGCACCGCCGGCTGACGGCCGAAGCGGGTCGTAGAGCCCCGTCACCGGGCGCCTTGTCAGGCCAACCGAGAGGAGGTGCCATGCGGGACGTCTCGCTCGAGGAGGTCGAGGAGCTCAGACCAGTGCCGCCACCACGGTGTGGCCGAGCAACGCGGCACCGAGTCCGGCGGTGACGCTGACCAGCACGTTCGCCGCGGCGTGGAGCCAGGCGCCGTCCTCCGTCAACCGCAGTGTCTCGTAGCTGAACGTGGACCAGGTCGTCAACGCCCCGAGGCAGCCGGTCCCCAGCAGCGCGGTGGCGCCCGCCGGGAGCACGGTCCCGGCTCCCGTGAGTGCCCCGAACAACAGGCAACCCGCGACGTTCACCGTCAGCGTGCCCCAGGGGAACACCGAGTCGTGGCGCGCCTGCACCGTCCGATCGGTGAGGTAGCGCAGCGGCGCTCCGACGGCGGCTCCGAGGAACACCAGCAGCGCGGCGGTCATCCGGACCTCCGCGCGAGACGGGTCACGAGCCGGGTCAGAGCCACCGCAGACATCGTGGCGAGCAGGCAGCTCGCCAGCGTGCCTGCCAGGTACAGCAGGCCGGTGACCGCAGCACCGGCCGAGAGCAGGTCGACGGCCTCCACCGCGTAGGCGGAGAAGGTGGTGAACCCGCCCAGCACTCCCACGCCGAGGAACGGCCGCAACAGCCGGTGCGCGGCCCACACCTCGGCGACCAGGACCATCAGCACGCCGATCAACGCGCAACCCAGCACGTTGGTGACGAGGGTGGCCCACGGCACACTTCCCGAGGGCACAGCCACCGCGAGCCCGTAGCGCGCCAGGCCGCCGAGCCCACCGCCGAGGGAGACCACGCCCAGCACCGACGGGTCGATCGCTCCGGACACGCGCACCTCCGTCATGAAGAAACCTTCATCATCGGCTCATCTCCCCGCACGTCGGCGCGGTGCACGCTGGGGTCATGAGGCCCGTTGTGCGCGTCACCGCGCTGGCCACCGCGGTCGGGATACCGCTGGCTGCGGTGGCGCTCGCCTTCGGTGTGGCCACCGCGCCCGGTCCGGAACCTGGCGCACCGGCCGAGGTGCGCATCGGGGAGTCCGCGGTGCCGGCGGTGGTGGTCGAGCCTCCAGCGCCGCGTCCCGAGCCGGTCCCGCCGCCAACCGAGCCCGCACCCGCACCGTCTCCCGCACCCGCGCCGCCGGTCCCCGCACCGGTTCCCGCACCCGCCCC
>JALYQB010000685.1 GCA_030856045.1 Actinomycetota bacterium | reverse complement strand
CCGGTGATCCTCGACGGGGTGATCACCGGCGCCGCCGCGATGGTCGCGGAGGAGCTCGCCCCCGGTGCCCGCGCGTGGTGGGTCGCGGGGCACCGGTCGGCAGAGCCGGCGCACCAGCTGGCGCTCGAGCACCTCGACCTGGCGCCCCTGCTCGACCTGGGACTGCGCCTCGGCGAAGGGTCGGGCGCGGTGACCGCGCTGCCGCTCCTGCAGATGGCGGCACGGATCCTCGGCGAGATGGCCACCTTCGGCGACGCGGGCGTCTCCGGACCGTCGGACCCGCTGCCGCCGCCGCGGTGAGCAGGGCGGGGGGCCTGCGCCTCGCGGTGTCGTGGCTGACCGTGCTCCCCATCACGGTAGGGGGCACGGTGGACGTCGACGCCGGGCGCCGGGCGCTGCTCTGGGCGCCCGCCGTGGGTCTGGCGCTCGGCGGGCTGGCCGCGGGGGCGCTCGCGCTGCTGGGCCTTGCCGGTGCACACGCGGTGCTCGCGGGCGTGTTGGTGGTGGCCCTGCTCGCGGCCGTGACCCGGGGCATGCACCTCGACGGGCTGGCCGACACGGCAGACGGGCTGGGGTGTTACGGCGGGCCGCAGCGTGCACTGGAGGTGATGCGCGACGGGTCCGCGGGACCGTTCGCCGTCGTGGTCCTCGTGCTGACGCTCGGCGCACAGGCGGGGGCGCTCGCGGGGCTCGTCATCGCCGAGCGGTGGTGGGCGGTGGTGATCGCCGTGACCGCGGGCAGGGTGGCGTTGGGCTGGTGCGCACGCCGCGGGGTGCCACCTGTGCGGCCGGACGGGCTGGGAGCGCTCGTGGCGGGCACCCAGCCGCTTGCGGCACCCGTCACTGGAGCGTCGGCGCTGGCCGCGGCCGGGCTCGTGGCGGTCGCGGGACGGCCGTGGCAGGGCGTCCTCGCCGTGCTGCTCGCGGCGGGTGCCGTCGGGTGGCTGTCCGGGCACACCGCGCGGCGCTTCGGCGGGGTCACCGGTGACGTGTGCGGCGCCGCGAGCGAGGTCGCGGTCACAGTCGTGCTGGTGGTGTGCGCCCTCGGGTGAGGCGTCAGTCCAGGCGGGTCATCCAGCCGTGCGGGTCGGGCGTCGCGCCGCGCTGGATCGCGGTGAGCGCGGCCCGCAGCTTGCTCGTCACCGGACCGGGCTCACCGGTGCCGATCGTGAAGTCGCCGCCGTTGTGGGCCGCGCGCCCCACCGGGGTGATCACCGCCGCGGTGCCGCACGCGAACGTCTCGGAGATCTCCCCGCTCGCCGCACCCTTCTCCCACTCCTCGACGGAGATGCGCCGCTCCTGGACCGCGTGCCCCATCTCGCGGGCGACGGTGAGCAGCGAGTCGCGGGTGATCCCGGGGAGCAGCGACCCCGTGAGCTCGGGCGTGACGAGGCGGGCGTCGGCGCCCTGGCCGAGCACGAAGAACAGGTTCATGCCCCCCATCTCCTCGACCCAGCGACGCTCCACGGCGTCGAGCCATACGACCTGGTCACAACCCTGCGCGGCCGCCTGGGCCTGTGCCAGCAGCGACGCGGCGTAGTTCCCGGCGAACTTGGCGTCCCCGGTGCCGCCCGGCGCGGCGCGGACGTACTCGGTGGAGAGCCACACGCTCACCGGCGCGAGGCCGCGGGGGAAGTACGAGCCCGAAGGCGAGGCGATGAGCAGGTAGCGATACTGCTTCGCGGGCCGTACGCCCAGCCCGACCTCGGTCGAGATCATGAACGGGCGCAGGTACAGCGACTCCTCCCCGCCCGAAGCGGGCACCCAGCCACCGTCGACGTCGATGAGCGCGCGCAGCGAGCCGAGGAACAGCTCGTCGGGCAGCTCCGGCATCGCCAGGCGCCGGGCCGAGGAGCGGAACCGCGCGGCGTTCGCCTCCGGCCGGAACGACGCGATCGTGCCGTCGGGCTGGCGGTATGCCTTGAGCCCCTCGAAGATCGCCTGACCGTAGTGCAGCACCATCGCCGCGGGGTCGAGCACCAGCGGCCGGTAGGGACCCACCTCGGCGTCGTGCCACCCGCGGCCGTCGGTCCAGGCGATCGCGACCATGTGGTCGGTGAAGTGCGCGCCGAACCCCGGTGCGGCCAGGATCGCTACCCTGCGCTCCGGGCTTGTCGGGTCCGGATGGGGTAGACGGGTGAAGGCGGACGCACTCATGGCTAGGACGGTAACCCGTCCGCGGACTCGATGGTAGGACGTCCTACGAACCGGGAGAGGCGGGTGCTGTGCGGTGCGCGGCTTCCGGGAGACGTTCGGCCGCTCCCCGGCGGGGACGTGGGCGGCGCCGGGACGGGTGAACCTCATCGGCGAGCACGTCGATCGCGCGGGTGGGCTGTGTCTGCCGCTCGCGCTGCGGTTGCGCACCCGGGTCGGCGCCGCGCCCCGGGACGACGGGCGGCTGCGGTTGCGGTCGCTGTATATGCCCGGCGGGTGGGACGGTGCGCTCGACGACGTCTGCCCCGGCACGCCCGCGGGGTGGCCTGGTTACGCGGCGGGGGTCACGTGGGCGCTGCGCGAGGCGGGGCACGACGTGCGCGGGATGGACCTGCTCGTCGGGCCGACGGTGCCGCCGGGCGCGGGGTTGGCATCCTCGGCCGCGCTGGGGTGCGCCGTGGCGCTGGCCGTCGACGCGCTCTCCGGGCTCGGTCTCGCGGGTTCCGACGCCGGCCGGGCCTCGCTCGCGGCCGCGGCACGCCGGGCGGAGAACGAGGTGGTGGGAGCGCCGACGGGCGGCATGGACCAGGCGGCGGCGCTGCAGTCTCGGCTATCAGGGCACGCCATCCTGCTCGACTGCCGCGACGGCACCGTGGAGCACGTCCCGGTGCGCGGTCTCACGCTGCTCGTCATCGACACCCGCGTGACGCACCGACTGGTGGACGGCGCGTACCGGGACCGCCGCGACTGCATGGAGCGGGCCGCGGCGCTGATCGGACCGTTGCGCGATGCATCGATGGCGGACACGGCACGGCTGCCCGAGCCGCTGCGGCGCTGCGCCCGGCACGTGGTCACCGAGATCGAGCGGGTGCGTGCGGTCGTCGGCCTGCTGCGCGCCAGCCGAGTGCCCGAGATCGGCCCGCTGCTCGACGCGTCGCACGCCTCGCTGCGCGACGACCTGGCGGTGTCCTGCCCCGAACTGAACCTCGCCGTCGACGCCGCGCGACTGGCCGGTGCGCTGGGCGCGCGACTGACCGGCGGCGGCTTCGGCGGCTCCGCTATCGCTCTGGTGCGCCCCGGCACGGCCGCTGCCGTGGGTGCCGCGGTCCGCACGGCATTCGCCCACAGCGGCTACCCCATCCCTCGTGAGTGGCATTGCGAGCTATAGCCAGCTCTCTCATGGTTACCTAATTGTGACCTGGGCACTGTCATGGAACGATGATGACTCCTCGGTGATCGTGCTGGCCGAGCGGGCCGAACATCACCCCGTTGGACAAGATCTTTCCATATTGGACACTTGGCCGTGGCTGGACTCTTGCGAGATCATCGGCACTCCTCGTTCTCAGCGACCGGACGATCCATGCGGTGATCTATGTAGTACTGAGATTGCTCCACCCCACCGTTGGTGGGATAGCGCGTGTCCGCCCTGCTCGGCGCTGTGGTACTGGGGGGAAGGCTGCTGTTGACCCCGCTCTCCGACTACAAGTGACCCGCCGAGCCGCGTGCTGATCCACAGCCGACAGAGGTCGGCACCGGTCAGGCACCTTCCTACCCCTGGCGGTCGATGAGCTTCTACCCGTCGGTGGTCATGAACGTGGAGCAGGACGCCGACGATCCCGTGTCTCATCGTGGACACTTCACCCAAATGAGGTTGATGCGGGACCTAACGAGACTCCGCTCGTCCAGGGTCAGCACTGGGTCAGCACAGGTTACGTTCTGGACTGCGTTGCATTGGCGCCCCGGGTACTTCGTGGCGGGTTGAGCGTGAACGGTCAGGGCACTGGGGTAGTCCACCTCGAAGCGGCCTGATCATACTGACCGCGGACTGCCGCCGCCCGTCCGCGCGCTGCGGCGATGGCGGCCAGCTCGTCCTCCTTCGAGGTATAGCCTTCAAAGTCCACACCCAGCGTGCCGCCACTTCCTAAGATTCCCTTCTGCTTGAGGTGATTCTCAATGGCGTCCAGGTCCAGAATGTCGGAGTCGTCATCGCTCAGGGAGCCTATCCACATGATCCAGATATCACGTTCCATTTGCTCAACACTCGGTGTATCCGGGTTGTAGCTGGTCACAGCATCAGTAAACGTCCGCATCGCGTTCGACTTGGTGACCAACCCTTCGAAGACAGGGCGCATCGCGTCCATGCGGCCGTTGAGAGTATCAGCCGCCTTTGCTACATCCTCGGGGGTGAAGTCAGACGCGCCACGGGCGATGAGGACCCTCATCTCGGCGATCACCCGCTCAGCGGCAACGTTATTCTTGTGCAGGTTTGCTAGCACCCGAGTCGTCGCGAGTGAACCTCGGTACATGGATGCCACGTGTCTCCAAATGTTGCTCTGCAGCATGTCGGGTGAAAGGCCTCCTGGCTGCATGTCGCTGCCACGTGCGGCTATCGCATCCGAGAGGGCGTACGCCACGCTGGAGGAGAGAAGGGATTGCAGCAATGACGAACCTGCTGCGGTGCCCAAATCAGCGGCGGTAAGCGCGAACCATCCGGCAAAGGTCGACGGCGCAATCCAGGCAGCGCCGATACCTGCCAGAACGCCGGTTCCGATTCCCAGGAATATGCCTCGCCAAAGAGTCTGGTTCTGCGCCTCTGCCCTGCCTTGGCCGATAACATTTGCGTAGGCGTTGTAGGCTTGCTGGTAGTTCAACGAAAAGATTCTCAACTTCGTGCTGAGCAGATCGGTGACTCCCACCGACAAGTTGACGTATGCCTCACCAAGATCCGCGTGCGCGGCCAGGAGGCGCGCATTCGATTGCATCGCTGGCATTCGTGTTTCGAGTGCTCTCACGGCTGCGGACCGTGGTGCTAGCTGCACTACTATCGAGCCGGTTCGCTGCGCCGTCGAGGGTGGCTGCTGAGTGACCCCGTCAATTCCGCGCGGTCGAATAGGAGCTGACTCTTGTTTCGATGCGCGCGGGTGGCTCGCTGCTGCGCGAGGCTGCAGAAGACTGGTCACGGCACGATTTCCCACCGCCCGTTGCAGTGAGCTTACAGCTGCGGGTGTCCATATGCGTGGCCGGTCGATGGCGTGCACTGTCGTTGCCCCCGGACCGAACCGCTGTCGGTTGGCTGATGACAACCTGTCGGCGGCCGGATGTACTGGTCCGCGCATTGGTAGCTGTGATCGCAAACGTTCGCGCTGCATGACGGCTAGACCTTCCCTATCGAAATAGCGCCAGGCAGCGTATGGATCGTTTCAGAATTGTCGAGGAGGAGGCATCACGCCACCGAGCATGCCGCTGACTGTACTGCACAACGTGCTGATCCTGTACTGCACAGGGTGCTGAAACGGCTGCCCGAAGAGGCAGCTATTGAGGCAAAGGTGCAGTAAAATGTCACCCTGAAAAATTACGTCCGCGGAACCAGCGGTGCGCTCCCCGGCCTTGGGTCAATGCCACTCACGAGCGGACGTGGGACGGCACGAACGGGGGCTTCACGACCTCGCACGGCAGTGCCCGGCCCCGGACGTCGATCTCGACGGTGTCCCCCGGCTCCACTCCCGCGTCGAGCAGCGCCAACGCGATGCCGGTCTTCAGGCTCGGCGAGAACGTGCCCGAGGTCGTCTCGCCCACCACACGGTCGCCCGCCACGCCGTCCCCCGCCAGCACGGCCATGTGCGGCCGCGGCACCCCACGCCCCGTCGCCCGCAGGCCGCGTAACCGCCGCGCCGGGCCGCGCTCCCGCTC
>JALYQB010000662.1 GCA_030856045.1 Actinomycetota bacterium | reverse complement strand
AACCGCCCAGGACGACGCAGCGCTATCGCGCGCGAGATACGCTCAGCTGCCTCATCCGCAACCCGTTTGTCTTCGTGGGCGAGTTCAAGTAGCCGCCCACCGATCGTGCCTTCCAGCTCGGCCACGTCGAAGTAGGTAATCCAGTACGGGTCTTCGGTCGGCTTCGCCTCGGCCAGTGCGTCTTCGGCTTTGCTGGTCGCCCGGCGAAAGGCCGACATGCGACCGAGCTTGGCGTACGACCACGCTTCGCGGGTGTACAACATGGACCGCACAGACGCCGTAGCGTAACCCGCCGAATGGTCCTGCGCGAGCCGCACTAATTCCAGGGCGTCACCCGCGTGACCCAGGTACAACAGTTGCCGCGCCATGGCCGCCAGTACATTCGCACCAAACGGCCGGTCACCAGCAGCTTTGGATGCCCGGAGAGCTAGCACGTAATAGCGCTGGGCGAGTGCCTGATGCCCGGAATCCCACGACATGACGGCCGCGGTTTCCGAGAGCTGTGCCATCACTCCGAACAAATGCCGCCGTATCTCGACCGGATGCGAATCTCGGAGCAGGTCGACAACTTCGTTCAACTGGCCGACAACGGCTTTCCGTCGCAAACCCCCGCCGAACTGATCATCCCAATCACGGAAAATCCGCGCAGCACTCTCGATCTGCTCGACCTCGTGATACCCCACCGAACCCGGTCGACTGGCGGCCGGCTTCTCCATACCGCCCGCTAGCCAGCGTTCAAGCGGCTCTAGCAGCGCACCGCCGAAGACCACGCCTGCAAGCATGCGCGCTACCTTGCGTCGGTCCAACGTGAGGTCCTTGCTCGTGAACTGGCTCACGATCTCGACCGTACTCACCGGCGCCCACCACAGCGACACGTCGACATCGTTCAGGGCAATCGGTGCTGACCGCCCGGCTGCTGCTGGCATCAGGTGGACACCGGACGCGGCGGCCCGGTCGTCCTCAGGGAGCGTGAACCACAAGCATGACGACGGGATACCCAGTACGCGTGCCCAGTGCATCAACCGGTCGAGATGCACGATGGTCGGGCCGTTCTCGATCCGGCTGAGCTGCCCCTGCGTCACCCCCAGCCAGCCTGCCACCACGTCCTGCGGGAGGGGTTGGCGGCCGTGGAACGGGTGGTGGCGGTACGCCCGGATCACCCTACCCATATGGCGACTCGCCAACGCCTCCCTCATCGCGTGGCTGTCCCAGAACTCAGCTGACACGTCGGGCGAGGCCACGAACCGGTCACGGCTACCTACCTTGCATGGCGCGCAGTAACCGCCTGCGTTGTCGTGCGCCAACCGCGTACCACAGCGGTGGCACCGTGTTTCGCGCCGAGCATCCATGGACAACAGCTCTCCGCTTGTCGGGAATAGTGAAGCAATCAGGGTTGCTCGGAGTCTAGCGGGTCGTGCACACCAGATGCACCAGTATGCGGCCGTTACATGTTGATCATGCGTTGCTGTTGATGTGACGGGCGGTTGCGCGGGCGGAGTATCCAGTCACGGCACCGGGACGGGTGCTGGGTCGTGAGGTCGGGACCTAGATGCCCCCGACACCAAGGTTCGCCCTCACGAAGGCAACCCGCCCGTCTCGGTGTCATCCAACCTGAAGCCCTACCAGACAGCACACGAGCGGGTTGAATGAGCGATGAGCAACATGACACGCAACATGGAGGGTTCGTCACTGTGACGGTCAGGACCGGCGGTAGCGCGGGCATCGGGTGCAGTATCCGGCCGGGAGTTGTACAGTATGATCGGCAACGGCCTTGTAGTCGTCATGAGTGACAGTAGCTACCTGCTCATGAGCTATCCCGATGGTGATCTGGCGGCCCTCGCCATTGCTGAGGATGCTGGTCCGTTGCGGCAGGTACTCACCATGGTCTTCAGGAGCATGCAGTGAGTACGGCGAACACGTCAGGAGCGGACGATGCCGGGCACCAGACCCCCGTGCGTGGAGAAAACGAACACACGGCGGTCAATGATGTCGACCAGTTGCTACGGGTTGTGCGCCGCAAAGTAACCGTCAAGGGTAGTGGTGGGGTAGTTGCCACGGTGGTTGTCACAACACGACGGGGCAAGGTATGGATGTCAATTCAGCCGCTATTCACGTGGGAAGCGATTATGGAGCCGGGGATGGTTGATGAGCTGATACGGACGTTAGCGTTGGCTGCCGAAGATGCGAAGAAGATGATGAGCGGCACGCGTACGTCTCATGGAGGCACGCAACCAGTCGGCAACGGGACAGCGGCAGCTGGAAACAAGGGCATAGGTACAAAGAAGACGCAGTCTTGATCGGAAAGGTTGGGGAACGGCTGGCTGAGATGACCCCGCTCGATGGAGACAAGGCGCAGCTCGGCATGTGCATGATGGAAGGCAGTGCCACAGCTAACGAACAGCAGTACTACATCGAGTGCCTGATGGTCCTGCCTACACATACGGTGGAGCCTGTCGAGCTTGACTGGCAGCCATGAGCAACGTGTGGGGGACGAAGTACCGGCTCCTTGTGGAACAACTTGAGCAGTGGGTGGATCGGTTCATTGCGGAGGAGCCAGTTGAGCCAGTGGTATTGGAGGAGCAGACCGTGCGCTTGCTCATGGGGGTGGTCAGGTTGCTCAAGCAGCACCAGATCAACAAACGAGGGCAGTGCAAGTTCTGTGGGTGGACCCGGTGGAAGTGGCGGTCCTGGCGTCGGCGGAGACGGTGCAGGGTGTTTCAAATATTAGACTTCGCCATGTGTCAGAACCTGGACGTGGTGTGGTGGGAGTTGTTAGCGGCCACCGGGGCGGAGGCTAGTTTGGCGGAGGTGCGGGAGTGGGTAGAGGAGAAGGCGCCGGATACTGAACAATGACAAGAAAATTGCCGGGGTTACTGACCATGAGGGGACAGCTCACCCCAGTGCCGGGATCGGTAGACGGGCAATACGGATCAAGAGGATTAATCAAAAAGTGATGCTGAAGAAGTAGAGATCGCGGCTCGTTCTGAAGGTTGAAACTGCAGCTCGCGCGCCCGGACCGACCCGACCGCGTGCGGAGCAGCGCCCACCCGACCGACTAGAAAGATCAAACAACCACCGGAGACCCCCACGGACTTCCACGTGCGGAACACCCGGCTAGCTGGCGATGCCGGCGAGGGAGCCCCAGTGGCTCGGCGTTTGCGCCCACTGCGCAGCCGGTGACCGTGGGTAACGCCGGAGGGAGGGGCTGTGTTGCTTTCGTTGATGACGAATCGCGCATCAAGGCGCCGGTATGATGACGATTTCGTCATCACCGCTGGAACTCACATGCCCCGGGACTGAGGTCGCGTGACCGGTGTCCGGCCTCAGCCCGTGCCACAATGCTGCGTGGTCCGAGGTGTTACGATTCGGGCGGTGTCGGCGATAGCTGGGTTGTTGAGTGGACGCGGAGGGGTAGGGCCTGGTGGATCCGGTGTCGGTGGTCGTGGCGGCGTTGGCGGCGGGTGCGGTGGCAGGTGCGCAGGGCACCGCTGCGGATGTGGTGAAGGACGCCTACGCGACATTGAAGGCGTTGGTGCGACGTCGTTTCGCCGGGCGGCCGTCGGGTGAGACGGCGCTGGTGCAGCATGAGGTCAAGCCGGAGGCGTGGCAGGGGGTGTTGGAGGCGGAGCTGGTCGAGGTCGACGCGGGCCGTGACACCGCGCTGGTGGAGGCGGCACAGCGGCTGATGGCGTTGCTGGATCCCGAGGGTTCCCGGCTGGGCAAGTATCGGGTGGATGCTCGGGGTGCCCACGGTGTGCAGATCGGCGATCACGGCACCCAGACCAACACGTTCACCACCCCACCGGCCTGATCCGGTTGTCGCGTTGACTACCGCGGGCGGGCAGGGACGCGGCGAGCCGGTGCGTGGAGCAGCAGTGGACGCCCACCACGCCCAGGGTCTCCTGATCGGTGACCACGGCACCCAGGTCAGCAATTTCTTCGCCGCGGAGACGGTGTCGTGGCCGGTGCGGGTCGGGGCGGTGCCGGCGTTGGCGGACTGCTACCAGCCGCGGGACGAGTCCGATGCGCTGGAGCGCGCGGTGGATCCGGGCGGCACAGCGGTGTTGACCCAGGTCTTGTCGGGGTTGGGTGGGGTGGGTAAGTCCCAGCTCGCCGCCGCGTACGCCCGATCCGTGGCTGGCCGGGTGGAACTGCTGATGTGGGTGACCGCGACGAGCCGGGATGCGATTCTGGGCACCTACGCGCAAGCCGCCAGGCAACTCGGGTACCGCGTGCCGGGCGGGGTGGAACAGGCGGCGGGCTGGTTCCTGTCCTGGTTGCAGATCGCTGGGCGGGACTGGCTGGTCGTGCTGGACGACGTGGCTGATCCCGCTGACCTGCGCGGGTTGTGGCCCGACGGGCTCCGGGGCCGGACGTTGGTGACGACGCGACGCACCGACGCCGTGCTGTCCAACCAAGGCCGCCGTCGCATCGATGTCGGGTTGTTCACTCCCGAGGACGCGCGCCGCTACCTCGCGGCGAAGCTCGACGCCGATCCCGGGTCGGGGCGGATGCCGGACGTCGACGAGCTGGCGGCGGATCTGGGGTATCTGCCGTTGGCGCTGGCTCAGGCGGCGGCATTCATTCTGGACCGCGATGAGACCTGCGCGGGATACCGTGCGCGCCTCGCAGACCGCCGCCGGCGACTGTCCGAGCTGTTCCCCGAGGATGCGTTGGCTGACGACTATCGGGCCACGGTCGCGGCGACGTGGTCGATCTCGATCGAGGCCGCTGACCAACTTGTGCCCAGAGGGTTGTGCCGGCCGCTGCTGCAGGTCGCCAGCGTGCTGGATCCGAACGGCTTCCCCATCGACGTGGTCCAGACCGCCGCGGTCATCAGCTACGTGGCCGCGCACCTGGCAACGGCCGAGGGCCAGCGAGCACCGGAGGGTGCGGCGTTGTCCGGGCAGGATTGTCGTGATGCGCTGCGGAATCTCGCACGGTTGAGCCTGCTGAGCGTTGACCCGGCTGGTGGGCCGAGTGGGGTGCGGGTCCACGCGCTGGTGCAACGCGCCGCGGTCGAGCACCTCGACCACGAGCGAGTCACGTCGATAGTGCACGCCGCAGCGAGCGCGCTGCCGGAGGTGTGGCCGGACATCGAACGCGACCCGCAGCTCGGGCAGGTCTTGCGTGCCAACACTGCCACCCTGGCCGGTCGACAGGTCGACGCACTCTGGGAGCCCGACGGACACCCGGTGTTATGGCGGGCCGGTAGGAGTCTCGGCGAGTGCGGTCTGGTGAGTGCGGCCGTCGACTACTGGACACAGATGGTGCGGGATGCGGATCGGGTGCTGGGCGCCGATCATCCCGACACCCTGTCCGCGCGCCACAACGGAGCAATGCTTGAAACCTGTGGATGTGGATGATCGGGAGGGGCGTACCTTCCCGGTGATCGAGTGAAGGTTCTCAAGCAAGACCGGCGTGCCAACGCTGGTCGGGAAGGTACGACCCATGTTCACC
>JALYQB010000661.1 GCA_030856045.1 Actinomycetota bacterium | reverse complement strand
GATCTCGGTGGGGTCCCAGTGGGGACCCAGGGCGTCGAGGACGGCGGCCAGGCGGGTGCCTTCGTGGGCGGTGAGATCAACGTGGAACGGGATGAGGTTGGACACAGCGCACCTCCGGGTCTGGTCGGAATGACGTGGCACCGACACCGAGATCACCGGGCTGGTCATCCTGGGCGTCATACGAGTACAGAGCCACGACCCCACCCGCTACGTACGGTCAGAACGGGGAAATCGTCGGAGATCTCCGCGAGTCGGCTGCCGACGTAAACCCCTTGCCGATGCCACAGCCCTCGCTGTCCGATGAGGAGAGCGAGGGCTGCGGCTCGGCGAGCTCGTGTCGCGGTCAGATCGCGACGATGCCTTGGGTGCCGGGCGCGAGTCCGTCTGGACCGGGGATGGTGGTGAGGTTGCCGTTACGCTCGATCCGGAATGCGCTGATGGTCATCGGGTTGCAGATGACGGGTGCGTTGCTGGTCGCGCTGAAACCGCCGGTGAGGACGTACAGGAACCGGCCATCACCACCCACGGAACTGTCGATGAGAGCGCGGGAGTCGAGGGCGACAGCGGTGTGACCGTCTGCACTCAACAGGCTCAGCGCACCGGTCTCGTCGATGAGGTAGCCCGAGATCGTTCCGCTCACTGTGTTCGACACGTAGGCGTAGCCGGGATCGGTGGTGCCATTGGTCACAATCCAGCACGCTCCCGACTCGGTGGTGGGCACCGATCCGCTGACCACCGTGAGGGTGCCGTCCTGGCCGACACGGTAGGACGATGCTGCGTCGGAGAGCTCGGAGACGATCAGGAGGTCGTTGCCCGCGAACGTGAAGCCGAAGGGCGCCGGACCGTTGGAGTCGGTCGTCACCGGTGGGCCGGCGCGGCCTTGGTCATCGATGGGGAGAACGTCGATCACGTTCTCCGTTCTCTCGGTCACCACGAGCGCAGTCCCGTCTGGAGTGAACTCCACCTGGGCGGGAGCAGCGCCGGGGCCTCCGACCAGTGCCTGGGTGGAGCCGGCCAGGGCGCACAGGTTCCCGTCAGCGTTCACGGTGAACCCGGTGACGGTCGAGTGTTCGAGGGCCGAGTCCTCCCTGTTGAGCACGTAGAGCAGGTTGTCGTGGACGGTGAGGCTGACCGGGAACGTCCCCCCGGAGGATACCCGGTCGACCGGAGTCAGCTTCTCCCCGTTGACGGCCAGGACGGAGACCTCATTACTGCCTGCATCGACCGCGAACAGGAAACGATGATCCTTGCTCAGAACCAGGGATCCTTGCGAAAGTAACGAATCCAATGGGTTCGTCGCACTTCCGGCGCCGAGACCTCCGGTCGGGAACGTCCCGCCCTGCGTGAGACCACCGTCAGCGGCGCGGTCGAAGACCGTCACGGAGTTGCCGGTGGCCTGGTTACTCATGACGTACACCACGCCGGGGCCCTCGTACCCGTTCGCACCTTCATGGCTACCCTCGTGCTCAGCTGTGACCATTGCAAACCCCTTGTCTGTTATGCCGGATTGACACGGCATCCCCTGTCGGGCGGCGAGGCCCGATGTAGGTGAAGAGCGTCGCCGGGCAGCGCTGATACCTCGACGTCGAGGTTTGCGGCGATGACGATCATCGCGCGCGGCGCGGTCCGGTCCTTACCGAGGAAGCGCCCTGCTCTGGGTTGGAGTCCAACCAGAGCAGGGCGCTTCGGACGCGCCGCGGGAGCGCGCGTTTCACCGGTCCTCGTCGGGCGTAGGAGCGGGCTGGTCTGCTCCGTCTTTCTTGCCATAGGACAGTGTGGTGGCGATGACCAGACTGGCGGTGAGCAGGATGACGTCCTTGAGGACGTACTGACCCTCCAGCGTCGGAGCGTTATGTGGGCCCATGAACAGCCGTTCGGCGAGGAGCACGGCCGGTGACAGGATGCTGATCACCAAGGCCACCAGGAGGTAACGGATCACCCGCAGTCCTCGCCCGATCATCAGTGACAGTCCGATGATGCACTCCACCGTCGCCATCAACACCATGACCACGTGGTCCGGAATGAAACCGAGGGGCAGTATGTCGATGGTGGCCAGAACGAGGTCCTCGGCCGGGCTGACGTGTGGGAAGTACTTCAGGATGCCGAATCCGAAGATCACCGCCCCCATGCTGATCCGCAACAGGTCGATCTTGTGAAGGTCCAGCCAGTGATGAATGGCCGTCATGATCCTGTCGCCGGTGACACGTGCGGTGGACACGGCCCGTTGGATCGGTGTCCCGGTCTGCTCGACGCAGGTCTGCTCGACGCAGGTCTGCTCGACGTCGGCCTGCTCCACGGCGCTGCAGTCGTGGGTGGCCTCGAGTGTGGCCTGTCTTGCGGTAGCCATAGCAACTCCCCAGTTGATATACGTTGTACATATAGATCTATGATGAACATGGCGATGGACCTTGTCAAGGTGTTTGACGACGCTCTCGGACCCGGCCGCGGTGTCCGTCAGCAGCCAGCAGGAAGCTGTGGTCGATTCGGAGCGATGGTTCCGCCGGTCCGGTGGCCGGTCGGTTGCCTGCCGATGCCCGCGCTGGCGAGGGGTTGGGCGGCATGCCAGAGCGTGGAGGGGCCACTGGCGACGGCAGCCGGCCGGGGCGACACCACCCGGCCGGCTGCCGCAGATCGGATGGTTCAGACCAGACGGGGGCCCGCGGCGGTAGCCGCGGTGAGACCGCTGGTGGCGATGTTATCGGCGATGGCGAGCCCGAGGCTGACTCCGCCGACGTTCTGCGAGAGATCGATCTCGCCGTCCTCATCGACGGCGAAGGCGTCGAACACCCAGTGCACTCCGAGGAAGACCCGGCTGCGGCCATTCTCCTCGATCATCTCCCACAGCCCGTCGGAGAACCGACGCACGTGCCGGGGCCGGATGGCTCCGGTGTTGTCCACGCTGATCCCGTTGAGCTCCTCGGAGACGAACTCGAGGCCGTCCGCCAGGTCGTCCGGCCCGTTCTCGCACTTGTCGTAGAACCTCCTGACGGACTGGAAGACCGCAGCGCCGAACGTCGCGTGGCCCGACGGGTAGGCCGGGAACGGCGGGGTGGAGTTCTTCTTGCCGGGGTCGTTCGTCTTGGGCGCACCGAGCGGGAGCCAGCCGGGGTCGGAGTCGTCGGTCAAGACGTCGCCACCCACTCCGGTCGGTCCCATGGAGGGGTCGTGCTCCCGGATCCCCAGCACCGGGCGCCACACGTCGTAGACGTACTTGTCGTCCCAGGCCAGGATGCCTGCATCACCCATCGCCGCGTTGACCACGGCGAACAGCCGGGCGTTCGCGGCGACATCGTTGCCCTGGGCGTCGGCGACCGTGCGAATGATCTGGTTGTAGAGCCGCGGCGGGGTACCCAGACCCTTCGCCCCGTCGTAGGCCCAGAACAGTCCGATGAGGGTCTCGGTGGGAGTGCGGGGGGGATAGAGCGGGTTGTCCTGCAGCGTTCCCATGAGCTGCGGGGCGATGCCCTTGTTGCGCACCTGCGCGACCGCTCCGTTGTACTCGTCGGTGCCGAGCTGTGGGGCGGCGTCGAGGTGGTGGCGCTCGGTCACCGCGAAGCAGCCGGACCGCGCACCGTAGAACGGTGCGTAGAAGCCCTGACCGGCGTTGTCCGGGTCCTGCCGGTGGTGCCCACGAGCGACCGAGGACGAGTAGCCGTCATCGCTGAGACCGGGATCGTCCTCGCGCCGGGCGAGGATGGCTGCCGCGACCGCCTGTCCGAAGACATGGCCGTCCACGCCTGCCTGACCCGCCACCAGGCCCGCCGCAGCGTGCCGAGGCATCGAAGAACGCCTTCTGAGTCGGGTAGAGCGCGCTCAGGGTGGCGTGCGCGGCCGCCGCGACCGCCGCGTCCGCCGCGTCGGCGTCGGCGTCGGGCGGAACCGCTGGCAGACCCTCCAGGTAGGTGTTGTACTTACCGGGAATGATGCTGAAGTAGGCGTCGTGCATCGCCAGGTGCACGATCGCGTAGGCCCGCGAGCTGCCGCACGGCCCCTGAGCTCTGGCCTCGCTCGCCGCGAGGGTGGTGTGGGTCGTACGGTCGGCCTCGTTGACGACCTCGTTCCAGTACAAGATGGGGTCCACCAGTCATCCCTTCTGTAGGGCGCCGCACAACGGCGCGATAGAAGTAGGAGGACCGTCGACCGTTGGTGATACCCACGCTTCGATATCCGGTCGCATCACCACCCGCGTCCGGACTTCCGCGCCGGCCTGCCCATACGCGCAACCGAGGCGAGTGGACTGGACGACGCACTGGCCGCTCTCTATGTCCGGGAGACCTGGTGACTCGACTGGCCGTGACCGGTCACCGTGAGTTTCCCCCGCACACCCAGCAACTGGTGGACACCGCGCTGCGGGCCGAGCCAGCAAAGCATGCCGGCGGTGAGCTGGTCGGCCTGTCCTGCCTCGCCGATGGCGCGGACGCGCTCTTCGCCCGCGCGGTGCTCGACGCGGGCGGGACGCTGGTTGCCGTCGTGCCCGCCGAGGGCTACCGCGACGGCCTGCCCGAGAGCCACC
>JALYQB010000611.1 GCA_030856045.1 Actinomycetota bacterium | reverse complement strand
CGCGAAGCCCCGCCGCGGCGGCGAAGCAAGTCAGCCGGGCGTGGCGCCGATGCTCACCTCTCGGTTGCGAGCAGAGATCACGAAGTAGTCGAGCAAGCCCTGCCGGGCCGCGACCAGCCAGTTACGTGCCCACGTGTCGCGGTAGTCGGTCCCGGAGATCCACCGGTCCAAGCCCGGCCAGACGTCCGCGCCGATGCTGCGCACGTCCACGTCGATGAATCCGGCGTGTTGCAGCGCGGTGGCCGGCGCGTCGATCGGGGTGGCGAGGTCGATGCCGCTGGCGAAGGTCTCCAGCAGGTCGGGCAAGCGGGTAGCGCTGTCCGCGGTGGTGGCGAAGAAACTCGTCACCACCAGCCGGCCGCCGGGCACGAGCACCCGCGACGCCTCCGTCGCGAACCCGGGCAGATCCTCGAAGTGCTGCGCGGCCTCGATGGACATCGCCGCGTCGAAGGTGTCGTCCGGGTACGGGATCGCCGAGGCGGAGCCGGCACGGAACCCCAGCCGACCTGGCCGTCGCGCCATCGCCGTGGCGTTGACCCGCTCGGCGCGCTGCACCTGGTCGGGCACCAGGTCGATGCCCCGCGCCTCACTCGCGCCGAACTCCTCGGCCGCCAGTGCACACCCGAGGCCGAGTCCGCACCCGACCTCGAGAATCCGATCAGGACTGGAGACGTCCAGCGCACGTAGCACCAGCCGGTAGAGTTGCTGCTGGCTGCTGATCCGCTGCTCGACGGACAGCTCCCCGTCCAGCGGGATGCCGCGCCAGTATCCGAAGTTGATGAACCCGCCTGCGAACACCGGCAATGAGCTGAGGTCCTGCGGACCGTACATACGCGCCCGCAGCTCGCCACTGGTCACGTGTCCTTCCTACCGCTTCGCAAGCTGCGTGGAGGTGCCGGGGTTCGCCGTGTTTGTGGACACGATCCGCCCTGATGGACGACCGGACGCTGCTCGGCGCGCCGCTGTGGTTCAAGCCGCTGAAGGTCGCGCTGTCGGCGCACGAACCTGCTGGAGATCGGAGGTTGCCCCGCCAAACGGGCCAGCGGTCGGAAGGAGTGCCCGCACATGCGGTCACGGTGCCAACGGTGCGGCGCGGGTCAGGTGGGTGTCGTGATCGCGTAGCGCGGCCACGTACCAGGTCATGGGTTCGGTACCAGGTTGAGGACGATCACCAACGCCACCGCGGGTCAAGGTCGATCATGGGCTTGTCGGTGCCGGTCAGCGGTGCGGCACGGCCCGCTGCGGCGTTTCGGGGGAGGACAGGGGGAGGATCGCGCGGGAAGGGTGTTCTGGGTGGTGGGGTGGTGCCGGATCGGGTATGTCTGCGCTGATCATGTCGAGGTGAGGAGGATGGTTGTGGCCGAGCCGAATGATCAGCTGCGCGGGGCGCGGGAGCGGGTCGAGTCGCCGAATGTCGGTGGGGATCACCTGTCGCGCCAGGAGCTTGCCGAGCTGGTCAATGCCTGGGTGTTCGAGCACACCCGGCGGGTGATCGAGTTGGACGCCAACTACATCGGGAAGTTGGAGCAGGGCCGTATCCGGTGGCCGCAGGTCCCGGATCGGCGGGCGGGCTTCCGGGCGGTGCTGGGGGTGGCCACGGATGCGGAGCTGGGTTTCCGGCGTCCGCGGCGCTGTCGCACTACCGTGAGGGGCGTGGACCGCCAGCAGTTCATCCGCGCCGGTTTCGGCGTCAGTGTCGCGGCCGTGGCGGGCGAGTCCACCATGGCCGAGCTGATCACCCCCGCGCAGGTCACGCCGATCCCGTCAGTGGTGGGCGTGTCCCATGTGGCTCAGGTGCGCGCCGCGGCGACGGTCTTTGCTGACTGGGACAATCGTTACGGCAGTGGCTTCGTCCGCGAGGCCGTCAACGCCCAGCTGCGCTACTGCGCGGAGTTGTTGAACGCCCGCTGCCCTGAGGCGGTGCGCGCCGAGCTGTTCGCCGCGGTGGGTTACCTCGGCAACATCGCGGCGTTCACCGCCTTCGACACCTACGCTCACCACGACGCCCGGCGGATGTTCCGGTTCGCGCTGTCGTGCGCCGAGCAGGCAGGGGACTGGTCACTGCGGGCCAGGATCTTGGCCAATATGGCGCGCCAGGCCCTCTGCTGCGGCGACCCCGACACCGCGCTGACCTCCATCGAGCTGGCGTTGGTGCGCGCCGACCGGCTGACCGCCACGGAGCGGGCCAGGCTGCACACCGCCCGGGCCCGCGTGCTGGCCACGCTGGGCCGGGTGCAGGAGGCGGCGACCGCTGTGGGCATGGCCGACGAGCAGTTCAGTCGTGCCCGGGCGGCTGACACCCCGAGCTGGATGGCCCACTATGACGACGCCGTGCACTGCGGGGAAGCTGGACACGCGCAGTGGGAGGCAGCCGTGCATGGCCGGTTCGTCCCCGAGGTACGCCACCGACTGGCCGTCGCGGTGGCTGGGCACGACGAGAGGCGCACCCGGCTGCGTGCGATGACCCAGACCAAACTCGCCTCGCTGATCATGGTGACCGGTGACCCGCGTGAGGCCGCTGCCCTCGGCGGTCAGGTGCTGGACTGGGCGGGCACTCTGCGCTCCCGCCGCGCTGTCGACGACCTGCGCGAGCTTCGCCGCTTCGCCGAACCGCACGCTCGCCTCACCGAGGTCGCCGACCTTCGCCACCGCATCGGCACCGTGATCGCCGCTGTCTGACGTCAGCCGGGGCAGGTGTCCTGGTACGGCTGGTCCGGAATGTAGCGAGCCCACTCTTCACGATTGAGGCCGCCTCTGGTGATGGAGCAGGCACGTTCCGCCGCATGCTCGCGGAGCTTGTTGAGATCGGCGAGATTCCACAGGATCGCGGTACCGTCGTCGCTGCCGCTGGACAACGTACGCCCGTCGGGGGAGAAGGCCACCGAGGTGACTGGGCCGGTGTGGCCGGTGACGGGTTGGCCGAGGGGGCGGGGTCGGGTCGGGTCGGTCAGGTCCCACAGGATCACGGTGCCGTCGTCGTTGCCGGTGGCCAAGGTGCGCCCGTTGGGGGTAAACGCCAACGACAACATCGGGAAAGGGGCGCCGGTCAGGGGTTGACCGATGCGGAGGGGCCGGGTCGGGTCGGTCAGGTCCCACAGGATGACGGTGTTGTCGTAGCTGCTGGTGGCCAGGGTGGTTCCGTCGGGCGCGAAAGCCACGAAGGATACGGAGTCGGTGTGGTTAGCCAGGGGTTGGCCGATGCGGAACGGCTGGGTGCGGTCAGCTACATCCCAGAGGATCATGACGCCATCGTTGCCGCCGGTGGCCAGCGTGATGCCATCAGGTGCGAACGCCACCGAGAACACCGCGCCAAGGTGACCTGTCAGTGGTTGATTGATGCGGATGGGTCTGGCCGCGTCACTGAGGTCCCAGAGGATCACGGTGTTGTCGTTGCTGGCGGTGGCCAGGGTCTGTCCGTCGGGTGCGAACGCCACCGAGGTCACCGCGCCAAGGTGACCTGTCAGTGGTTGATTGATGCGGATGGGTCTGGCCGCGTCACTGAGGTCCCAGAGGATCACGGTGTTGTCGTTGCTGGCGGTGGCCAGGGTGCGTTCGTCGGGTGCGAACGCCACCGAGGTCACCGAGTCGGTGTGGCCGACCAGAGGTGGACCGAGAGGCCGGGCTTGGGCCGGCTCGGCGAGATCCCACAGGATTACGCTGCGATCGAGGCTACCGGTGGCCAGGGTGCGTCCGTCGGGCGCGAACGCCACGGAGTTCACCTGGCCACGATGGCCAATCAGAGGTGGACTGAGAGGCCGAGCGAGAGTCGGGTCGCCCAGGTCCCACAGGATGGCAGTCTCGTCGTCGCTTCCGGTGGCCAGCGTGGTCCCGTCGGGGGCGAACGCCACGGAAGTCACGACGTCGGTGTGGCCGGTCAGGGGCAGCCCAAGAGGGCGGGCTTGGGCGGGATCGCTGAGATCCCACAAGATCACGGTGTTGTCCCAACTGCCGGTGGCCAGCGTGGTCCCGTCGGGGGCGAACGCCACCGAGGTCACGATGCTGGTGTGGCCGGTCAGGGGCGGCCCAAGAGGGCGGACTTGGGCAGGGTCAGTGAGGTCCCACAGGATCGCGGTGTTGTCGTTGCTGGCGGTAGCCAGGGTATGTCCGTCAGGGGCGAACGCCACCGAGAGCACCCCGCCGCGGTGACCACTCAGGGGCTGGCCGAGACGCCGAGGCTGAGCCCGGTCAGTGAGATCCCATAGAATCACCGTGCCCTCGTCACTGTTGCTGCCGACGGCCAGGGTGCGTCCGTCGGGTGCGAACGCCGAGGTCACCGCGCCGGTGTGGCTCAGGGGTAGACCCAAGCGGCGGGGTTGGGCCGGGTCGGTCAGGTCCCACAGGATCACCGCACCGACGGCGTCACTGGTGGCCAGGGTGCGTCCGTCGGGGGTGAACGCCACCGAAGACACCCCGCTGGTGTGGCCACTCAAGGGCTGGCCGAGACGCCGAGGCTGAGCCGGGTCGGTGAAGTCCCACAGGGCCGTCGTACCGTCATCGCTGCCGATGACCATGGTGTGCCCGTCAGGAGAGAACGCCATGGAGGACACGGCGCTGTTGTCGCCTGTGAGGGCGCCGGCGTAGCGGGTGGTGGTGAGGGTGTTCACCAGGCTGGAGTGGGTTTCACCGTCGGGGTGGATGTGACGGGCAGCGATACCGAGTCGCAACGCGGTGCGTGGATCTGTGTCCAGCGCCGCCTCGGCTTGGGCGATGAGCTGGCGGGCGATCGCGACAAGCTGTCGCTCCTGCGCATCGCGTCGTTGGATGACCGCGATACCTGCTCCGACCAGGGCGAGGATGAGCAGCACCGACAGGGCGGTGGTTGCGCGGCGGCGGCGGTAGCGGTCGCGGCGGATGCTGGCGTGCAGGAAGTCGCGAGCCTTCGGGCTGAGATCGACGCGATCGGTGACCAGCACCCGGTGTCGGCGCGGCAGCCACCGGAATGGGTTTTGCCGGGATGGCGGTGCGGTGCCGGTGCGGATCCGGGTGCCGGTATCGGTGACGGTGGCGGCGAGTTGGCCACCTCCCCACAACCGGGTTGGTGGGCGACCGTTGTCGTGCCAGTCGGTGGCGGCGTGCTCGACCGCTCGGCGGGCTCGCAGCGCCGTCACGTTGGCCGTGATCGCCTCGGCCAGTGGGCGCCAGGCGGACAGGAACGCCTCGTGGGCGACGCCGATCACGACGGCGTCGTTGTCGGTGTCGGTGGTCAGCAGCCGCCGCGTGACGAAGGTGTCCAGCTCGGTCACCACGGCATCGGGCAGCTCGGCGCGCTGGATCCGCCAGCGGGTGGGGCGGCCCTGCTCGTCCACGGTGACCAGCCGCAGCAGTCCGGCGACCACCTCTTCGCGGCTGCGCCCCCCGGCGCCGATCGCCTCGGCCAGCGCGGCGTCGGCCTGGTGGGTCAGTGTCCCCTGCACCCCGCCGAACTGGTCATAGCGGGCGGTCGACAGCCGATCACCTCGGCTCACCCCGTCGGCGAGCTGGGCCAGGGTGAACGCCAACAGCGGCAGGGCTTCCCCGGTGTCGGTGTCGTCGATCAGCCGGCCCACCAGATGGGCCTCGACGTCGATGCCGGCGAGCTGGGCCGGGCCTTCGATCACCAGACGTAGTGCCTCGCGCTGCAGCGGCCGTAACGGGTAGATCTCCGCCGTCAGGGCGGCCAGGTCGGGGTCGGCGAGCAGCTGGTCGAGGAACTCCGGGCGCAGCGTGCCGACCATCCGTACCGGGCCGGTCAGCGCTGGGTGTAGCAGCTCGGCGAACCGGGCCCGCTGGCCGGGCGCGGCTTGGGTGAGTAGTTCCTCGAACTGGTCCACCACCAGCAGCAGCCGCCGTTGTGGACCGTCCGGGTCGGCCAGCAGCAGTTCGTCGGCCAGGCCCGCGAAGCCGTTCTCGGCGAGCCGGTGGCGGACGTGCTCCACCGTCCAGTCCAGGCCGATCCGCCGTGCCGCGGCAGCCAGTTCCCGGGCCAGCGCCGCCACCGGATCGGACCCGGGCAGGATCGGCGGCAGGACCCGCCAGCCCGGCTCGTCGGCCATCACCGGCACCAACCCGGCCCTGACCAGTGAGGACTTCCCGCACCCCGACGGACCTGCCACCAGCAGTGCCGTCCCCTCGGCGGCGGAGCGCACCAGCTCCGCCAGCGCCTTGATCTCGTCGGCGCGGCCGAAGAACACCCGGTGCCGGTCGATGTCGAACGGGCGCAACCCCGGGAACGGAGAACGGTCGTCCGGCCAGCCCGAGCCCCCGGCGGCGTCGAGCCGGCGCAACGCCGTGATCAGCGCGGCACGCGCAGTGGCGGGGTTCTGCGTCAGGTCGGTGTGCTGGACCTCGGTCAGCAGCGGATGGCTGAGGTCCGGTTCGGCGCGCACCGGCAGTAGCCGGCTACCCCGCGACTGGGCCGTCGCGACCTCGGCGGTGCACCAGCTGGACGCCACAAAGGCCGAGGTGACCACACAGACCACTGCGTCGGCCCACCGCAGCCGCTCGTGCAACCGTTGCCGCCACGCCGCCCCGAGCGCGATCCCCTCGTGCGGATCCCGGTCCAGGAACACCTCGTGGCCAGTCTCGACCAGCCAGCCGTGCACGTTGCGGGCCATGGCCAGATCCTCGCTGGCGTAACTGACGAAGACCCTGGCCATGGCACCCTCCCCTGCCCGCCACCGCGCCGGGTGTGCATCCTCTTCACACGAGGTGTGATGTGGAGAAACCTACCGTCAGCAGCTGCACGACAGGGGACGATCGGCTGCACGCGGAGCGAGGCTCTGTACTGGCCCCCGGTTGGTCGGCGCGACCCGCTACGTCAGGAGGCTCGGGCCGGTGCGGCACGTTGTTGCGTAGTGACGACCTCGAACAGCGCGATCACATCTCGATGAACCCCAGTGCGACACCGGCCTGCCGCTGGGCCTCGTCGCGGCTCGCGAGACCGAGCGAGTCACCCGGACCCAACAGTGGG
>JALYQB010000586.1 GCA_030856045.1 Actinomycetota bacterium | reverse complement strand
CAGCGGCAGCGCGGCCTCGGCGTGGTTGCCCGTCGCCGTGGCGGCGTCGGCGAGGTGGGGGTAGTGCTGGGCCCACGCCGCCCGGTCAGGCAGCCAGACGGGCTGCCCGGTCCGGGCACAGTCCGCGATGGGCAGCGCGTCGCCGAGCCCGATGGCACTGTGCGGATCGATGACCTCGAGCGGGTAGCCGACGGCGTGGACGAGCCGGAGCCGTCCGTCGGACTCGAGCGCGTAGACGCTCAGGGCGGACGCGTCGAACGCCTCCCGCACGCCGGACACGAGCGCCGTCGCGGCCTCGGTGACGCTTCCCGCGGACGCGAGGGCGGCGGTCACCTCCTGCATCAGCCGGGTGCGCTGCGCGAGGCGGTCGGCCTGCACCATGAGGGAGACGCGGCGGCCCAGCTCCTCGGCGAGGGCCAGGTCGACCGTGGTGTGGACCCGGGGCGCCGCGGTGCCATAGGACAGCGCGCCCAGCACCTGCCCCTGCGCGACGAGGGGGACGACCAGCACGCAGCCCGCCTCGTCGGTCAGCGAGGGCACCACGAACGGTTTGCCGCCTGCGAACGCGTCCGCCAGGGCGTCGGGGATCCGGCTCGGCGGCAGCTCCACCGCGGCGGCCCGCAATGCCGCGTCGGCGTGGGCGACGCTCACCCGGTGCAGCAGGCCGTCGTCGCCGAGCATCAAGACGCCGCAGTAGTCCCCGAACACGCCCACCGACAGCCGCGCCAGCGCCGCGAGCTTCTCCGCCACCGGTTCGGGGTCGGCGGCCAGCCGCCCGGACTCCGCGAGCAGCACCGACGCCCGCTCGGCGTTCTTCCGCTCGGTGATGTCGATCATCACGCCCTGCAGCTCGGCCGCATCGCCGTCCTCGCCGAGCACGACGTGGACGAGGTCGCGCAGCCACACGACCCTGCCGTCGGCGGTGACCGCGCGGTAGGTCAGGTCGTGGTCGCGCCCGGCGGCGGTGGCCGCCGCCCGCGCCGAGGCCACGGCGTCACAGTCCTCCGGATGGATGACGTGCCACCAGAAGTCCGGCGAAGCCAGCCACGTCGCGGTCGGGTGGCCGAGCAGCTCCTCGGCGCGGTCGCTGATGAAGGTGACGCGCCCGGTACGGGCGTCCGCCTGCCATGCGACGGCCGCAAGTCCCGCCAGGAGCGAGCGCAGCCGGGCATCCGAGGCGTCGGACGGCGCGCGCTCGACCGGGTTGTGCTCCAGCCGGGTCATGGGGCCGTCCTCGCAGTCCGGAGGATTCCGTCGGGCCAGGGTAGCGGTGCCCGGGATCAGGGGGTCTCCACCACGACGTGGGTGGACTTCACCACCGCGACGGCGAGCACCCCGGGTGCCAGCTCCAGGTCACGAACCGCCTCCGCGCTCATCAGCGACACCACCCGGTGGGGTCCGCACTGCATCTCGACCTGGGCCATCACCCGGTCACACACCACCTCGGTGACCAGTCCGACGAACCGGTTACGGGCGGAGCGATCGACCGACGACGGGTCGCGAGTGGTGTGCGCATGAGACTTGGCGAAGGCGGCCAGCTCGACACCGTCCACGGCCTGGCGCCCGCCGGAGTCGCGGACCGCGGTCAGTGCTCCTGACTCGGTCCACCGGCGCACGGTGTCATCGCTGACACCGAACAGCTCGGCAATCTGTGACATCCGGTACTGCGGCACGATCGGGAGACTACCGCCGCACCTGCGGTGGGGTTGGCACGGCGCGCCCGACAGACTCCGACGACCGCAGATGCGTAACCTAGGGGGGAAATGATGCCGCATTCTCGGAGCGCGAGGAGGCGCCTGATCGCGATCCGCCCTACCCCGCGTAGCACGCCGCTGACGGCGCTCACCACGTCGGTCAAGCCGGGTCTGGGGCATTCCCCGGTGTGGTGCGACCCTGGTGGGATGGAGACCGCCACCACGCGCCACCGCGACGTCGAGATCGCGTACGAGACTCTCGGGCCCGCGTCGGGCGAGCCGCTGCTGCTCGTGATGGGCCTGGGCATGCAGCTCCTCGCCTGGCCCGACGACTTCTGCGCCGGACTCGTCGAGCGTGGCTTCGCGGTCGCCCGGTTCGACAACCGCGACGTCGGGGAGTCCACGCACCTGCACGATGCGGGCGCACCAGGGCTCACGGCGCTGCTGCTGCGGCCCGCTGCCGTGGCCGCGTACCGGCTCGAGGACATGGCCGACGACGCCGTCGCCGTGCTCGACGCCCTCGGCTGGGACTCCGCGCACGTCGTCGGCGCGTCGCTGGGCGGGATGATCGCGCAGACCGTCGCGATCCGGCATCCCTCGCGGGTGCGCACCCTGACGTCGATCATGTCGACCCCGTCGACCCGGATCGGTCGCGCCCGGCTCCGCGCGCTGCTCGCGCTCGCGCCGCGGCGGGTGCCCGACCGGGACGCCGCCGCCCGGCGTTACCTGCACGTGTTCCGGATCATCGGCTCGCCCGGCTATCCGCGCGACGAGGAGTGGATGCTCGACGTCGGCCGCCGGTCCCACGAC
>JALYQB010000574.1 GCA_030856045.1 Actinomycetota bacterium | reverse complement strand
ACGTGATCGAGGCGCCGATTCGGGGCAGCGTGGCCTCGAGTGACACGGTGTTCTCGTCGGCGCAGCCGTCCAGTTCGTGGAACGGGTCGGAGTAGTGGAGGTGGCCGGCGGTGAACACGTGCAGGTGATCGTCTTCCCACTCCAGCGCGATTTGGATGATCTCGTGCAGCTCGCCGAGGGTGGTGTCAGCCGGCACCAGGACCCGGCGCCACACCGGCGGCCGGAGCCGGGTGAGCCCGATCTTGAGCTGGTAGACGTGGTCGGCGTCGTGAATCGGGTCGGGCGGACTCGTGGTGGTGGGCTCGGCAGTCTCGGGGTCCATGCCCGGGAATCTAGCGCGCGGCCTCAGCTACTCGCCCGACCGCTGCGGTTTCTGTACCGGTCTCGGTACCAGCGGGAGCACCATGGTGCGGTGGCGACGAACCTCCGTCTCCGGCCGGATGCCGAGGCCGCGCTGCGCGCCGAAGCCGAAAGATCCGGACGATACCAGCAGGAGATCCTGCGCGACGCCGTCGATCGTTACCTCGACCTCGCCGGCGGCGATCCCACTGGCTGCGATCCCACTGGCGGCGATGCCCTCCTGCGGTCCGGCGCGCTCCTGCCGCCGCGTACCCGCTACCGCAGGGTGATGCCAACGACGACGCTGCCGGCCGGTACCACCAGTCTCGAGCTGCTCGACCGGGACGAGTGACTGTAGGTGCGCGCCTACCTGGACAGCAGCGCCGCCCTCAAGCGCGTCCCTCGCCGAACCGGAGTCGGTCGACCTGGTCACCGCCGTCGACCGGCACCACGCCGAGGGAGACCTGCTGGTGTCGTCGTCGCTGCGACGACCTGACGGGAAGCGAGGACGGGCCCGCCATGTCCCTGCGTCCGGAGAAGCCGTCGGCATCCACCGCGCGTTCCACCTCGGCGAGCCACAGCTCAGCGACCTTGCCGAACGTCGTGCCCGGCATGACCTCGGACTCCTTGGCCGGCACCTCCCGCTCGACGAGGGCCGCACGAAGGGCCCGCTCAGCAGCAACCTTGGTGCGTCCGCTGCGCTTCACCGGGCGAACCACCCCGTCGAAGTCCCGGAACTTGGCCCGAGCGATCCACCCGGCACCGTCGCGCCACGCGGTGATCTTTCCGTAGCTGCCGAGAGGCAGAGATGGGCGAGGCATCACGCCGCCCGGTGTCCACCGCTTCAAGCCACTGCTCGACGTCGGCTGGCCGATAGCGCAGGTACTTGCCCACACGACGAGCCAGCGGGCCCGAGCCCTGCGACCGCCACGAGTAGAGCGTCTGCACCGGGACGCGCAGGTACTCCGACACGTCCTGCACCGTCCACAACGGTGCGATCAAGGGAAGTTGCTCCACTGTCCCTGCTCCTCATGCTGCTCGATCGTCGGTTGCCGAAAGGTGGTCCGGTGGATCGCCGGCCAGGAGTACGGCGGCGTCGTAGTCGGCTTTCCACCGTTGCCGTTGCGAGATTGCTTGCAGCAGCAGCGCGGGCCGGATCGGGATGTCGGGGTCGCCGGCCTTCGTCGGTTCCCACTCGAAGGGCCCGTCGTCGACGGCGTAGCCGGGGATTCGCCATCGTAATGCCGACGTGTGTGACGCCCGGCTCGAAGACCGCCTCCGTGGATCGGCAATCCGGGCGAGACGGCCCATCGGGTTCGGGTACATGATGGACCCGGTGATCCGCGGTCCCGGGCCGTGTTCTTCTCGGCCGAAGACGGTTCATGGTGCGAATTGTCGACAGCGGGCGACGAATGGTGTCGGTACTGCCGATCTGGTCGACGGTTGCGGCGGAGGAGGCAGTGCATGGTGGTACCGGTAGTGAGTTTGTGCTTGGAGCAGCCGAGACAGTTGTTACTGCAGAGCCGTTCGTGGCCAGGTTGTGGTCGGCTCAACTGGGCACGCTGACTGCCGCTACACATGGTCCGCAAGCAGCTCTACCACGGCGACGCGCCTGCGCCGCGACGCAGGTCTCGCCCGCGGTCGTACCGCTGCGCCCGAAGAGCTACTCCCGACGTCGACGCCACAGTACAGAGGATCGCCTTGCGAACACTCAGCGAAGTGGCAGGTACCGGAGACGCGCGGCCTGCGGAGTGAGCACGACGAACGCACCTTTCTCCAGTGCCGCGACGAGCTGCGGGGTGAGGTTGGCCAGGATGAGAGCCGCCACGTGCTGGGCTCGCACGACGGCTGGAAGCTGCCTGAGCAGCACGACCGACGGCCTGGTGGCCGAAGTCCGCGCGGTCAGCCGTGATCAATACTCGATCACCGGCCACGGCTCGGGCGAGGACATCCGGGTCGCTGGCACCACTCATCCCCTCGTCTCGCACATGTACCGCATCGTGCCCCGCTGCGTTCAGGGGATTGCAGATCCGCGGGGCCAGGTTCTCGTCGAGCAGGAATCTCACGCGGGAGGCCGGAGTGGGTAATAGTGCTCAGCGAGCGCCTCGGCGGCGTAGTTCAGGGCTGCGGAGACGTCGTCGGCTTCGAGGTCGGGATGCTCGTCGATAATCTCGTCGGTCGTCATGCCACCTGCGACCATGCGAAGCACGGTAACCACCGGGAATCGCAGACCTCGGATGCAGGGCTGGCCGTCCATCTTCTCCGGCTCGATTGTGATCCGACTATGGACTAGATTAGTCATGATCTTCCCGCCCCATATCAGCGTCGGCCAACGTCACATCCCGGTCTCGCCTCAATGGGGTCCGATCGTGGTTACCGGAATCAGACTTGTTTTCTGGATGGAGCTTAGCATCGGTGTCAAGCTTCAATGGGTCCGGTCGTGGTGACCGGATCAGGCGTCGACGGACTAGCGCATGAGCCACGACGCGGCGGTTCAATGGGGCGGCCGGCTCCGTGAGCATCGACGACAACGCCGCAAAGTACATCTGCGCCGCGGCGTTCGACCCGGCCTTGCCGGGGCGCAGCAGCTCAGCCACCGGCTCCCCACCGCCACCGGTACCGTGATCGACGAACCCGAGCAACCGGTGGTGACCGAAGGTCCTCCTGTTGACTGAACTACCGGGCACCGACTCGTGGTCTTGGGCCGTGCGCGCGCCGCAGAGGGCTACGGCCCCTGGGCCCACCGCCGCAGTGTTCCTGCTCTCCGATCCGCCCCGGGTGCAGGCTCGCGTGTGGCGCCGGATCGACCGCCCACTGTCAGCGTGGTCGCACGAGGGTGACGAGGTCGCGGTCGTCCGGGTGGAGTGCCTCGGCGACACCATGATCGAGCTTGGCGAGCCGACCGCGGTGGTGAGCGGTCAGTGCTGCCAGGTGCACGTCGCTGACCTGCAGGTGGCCGACGGCCGGTGCCCGTCGAACGAGCAGGCGCGCGCACGGCCCCTGACCTGGGCGCGAGCGCCGCAGCGTGAGCCAGCCACCCCCGCACCGCTCGCGCCCCGTCACACGATCCGCGGCCCGGTATCGGGCAGCGCGCGGGGACGACCCAGGCACCGCACCGCGGCCGGTGACGACACCGGCCCGAGGTCGATCTGAACCACGCTGTCCTCCCGCAACACCATGACCGCCGTGACGGCCCCTTTCCCGAGACCTACCGCGCAATCTCACGCAATAGCATTACCCCGCGACGGGTGCTGACCGTACCGTCACGATGACGTTGTGGTGAGGCGCCGCGGCGCTGAGACCCCTGGGGATCCGAGATGAGGATGCGCTACCTCGGCGAGACCGACCAGTCGAAGATCGACAACTGCGAGGCGCTGTATGCGACCGGGGCACCTTCGTTGTGCAGGGCAAGATCGTCACCGATCCGGAAGCTCTCGCCGCGCTGCGTAACCTCGGCGCCGACGAGACCTGCGTCGAGGTGCCTGCCGATGTGCTGCGCCTGATCGACCGCGGCTGATGGGCCGGCAGCTCACCGGCGAACAGTGGACCGCACTGTTCGAGACTTACCGGTACACGGCACGCCGGCTGGAACCACGGGACTGCTACAACACCGATCCGTCGCCCGAGCTCTTGCGGCGCTTTCTGGCGGGCGGGCAGGTCGACTACTCGTTCATGGACACGTGGGCCGGCCGGGTCAACAGATGGAGAGCTGAGGGAAAGTGGATGGCGAGGGTGCGGGTCGTCACTGAACCGCTGACCGCCGATGCGCGCTTCTCGCTCCACGCTGCGAGGCTGAATGTGACTGCCGGTGAAGAGATCCGCTACCTACCCCGGCAGCGGTCCGTCGAGCTGAGGCTCGACTTGCCAGATGAGGACTACTGGGTCTTCGACGCCACCACAGCGGCGATCATCCACTTCGATGACGACGACCGGCCGGTCGGTCATGAACTGATCGACGACCCGGCGCTGATCCTGCAGCGGCTGCGCTGGTTCGACGCCGCCTGGCACTACTCGGTGTCCCGAGAGGAGTTCGCGGCGAGACATGGCGTGGACTGAGTGACGAGTTTCCAACGGGAACGGCAGGCGCTGGGACTGCGGCTGCGTGAGCTGCGTCGGGATGCCCGGCTGACCGGCAAGCAGCTCGCGCAGTCGCAGCGTTGGCAACCCAGCAAGGTCTCCCGCATCGAGACCGGCCGGCAGACTCCATCCGACGAGGACGTGGAGGTCTGGGCACGAGCGTGCGGCGCCCCGGAGGCGA
>JALYQB010000561.1 GCA_030856045.1 Actinomycetota bacterium | reverse complement strand
GTCATCAAAAGCCGGCCTTGATGACTGATCCGGCATCACCGGGTTGCAGTGACACCTCGTCCCTCCGAGCGGGGGCGCCACCCGGTGATCCACTCACCGGGGCCGCGAAGTCAGCGCGTCAGGGTCGCGAGCCGGGCGACGGCCTCGTCGAGCACCTCGTCGCGCTTGCAGAACGCGAAGCGCACGACGGTGCGCCACGGCTCCGGGTCGTCGGCGAACACCTGCACCGGGACGGCCACGACCCCGGCCCGCTCCGGCAGCGCGCGGCAGAAGTCGATGCCGTCGGCGCTGTTCCCGATCTCCTGGGCGAGCGGCCGGATGTCCGCGCAGACGAAGTAGGTGCCCTGCGACCCGCGGACGTCGAAGCCGGTCGCGCGCAGCCCCGCCGCGAGGCGCCGTTGCTTGCCCTCCAGCGCGGCGCGGTGCTGCTCGACCCACCCGAGCTCGGCGCGCAGCGCGTGCGCGACGGCGGGCTGGAACGGCGCGCCGCCGACGAACGTGAGGAACTGTTTCGCCGTGGTCACCGCCCGCACCAGCGCGGCGGGTCCGCAGAGCCACCCGATCTTCCAGCCCGTGACGCTGAATGTCTTGGCCGCGCTCGACACCGACAGTGTCCGCTCCGCCATCCCCGGCAGGGTCGCGATCGGCACGTGCTCGGCGCCGTCGAACCTCAGATGCTCGTACACCTCGTCGGTGATCACCAGGAGGTCGCGTTCCACGGCCAGCTCGGCGAGTGCGGTCAGCTCCGCGCGGGTGAACACGGTGCCGGTGGGGTTGTGGGGGCTGTTGAGCAATACTGCGCGGGTGGCCGGGGTGATCGCGGCGCCCAGCGCGTCGACGTCGAGGCCGAACCGGTCGCCGTCGCGGGCCAGCGGGACCGAGCGCCGCGCTGCGCCCGCCATGGCCACCGCGGCGGGGTAGGAGTCGTAGTACGGCTCCACGAGCAGCACCTCGTCACCCGGCTGCACCAGCGCGATCAGCGCGGCGCTGATGGCCTCGGTGGCCCCGACCGTGACCAGCACCTCGGTGTCCGGATCGTGAACCAGCCCGTAGCGGGCCCGGTCCGCGGCGACCGCGGCCCGCAGGTCGGGTGTCCCCGTTCCGGGCGGGTACTGGTTCATCCCGTTCGCGATGGCGTCGCGGGCCTTGTCCAGCATCACAGCCGGCCCGTCGGTGTCGGGGAACCCCTGGCCCAGGTTGACGGCCTGCGTCCGCACCGCGAGGGCCGTCATCTCCGCGAAGATCGTCGAGGTGAACGGCTCGAGTCGGGGCACCAGTCCGTGAGGTCGCACACGCTCATCCTGCCCCGTGTTGTCGGCGTGGTTAGAGGCACAATCGGGGTGTGGAGCTCACCTTGAACGAGCAGGCCAAGCAGGCCGGGCTGCGGCGGATGAAGGCCGTGGCGCTGTCGTTCCTGCTCGGCGCGGCCGCCATCTACGTCGTCGCGCGGTTGAACGAGGACGCCGCCCCGTGGGTCGGCTACGTGCGGGCCGCGGCGGAGGCGGGCATGGTCGGCGCGCTCGCGGACTGGTTCGCCGTCACCGCGCTGTTCCGGCACCCGCTCGGGCTGCCGATACCGCACACCGCGATCATCCCGCGGAAGAAGGACGTGCTCGGGAGCAGCCTCAGCGACTTCGTCGGCGCCAACTTCCTGTCCGAGGTCGTGGTGCGCGACAAACTGCGCCGCGCCGCGGTCACCGCCAGGGTCGGAGCGTGGCTCGCGCAGCGCGACAACGCCGACCGCGTGACGTCCGAGCTCGCCACCGCGGTCCGCGGCGTGGTGACGGTGCTGCGCGACGAGGACGTGCAGGCCGTGCTTCAGACCGCGGTCGTGAAGCGGCTCGTCGACCAGCCGTGGGGGCCACCGCTGGGCAGGCTGCTCGGCCAGGTGCTCGAGGACGGGACCCATCACAAGCTCGTCGACCTCGTGTGGGACCGCGCCTACGACTGGGTGCGGGACAACCACAGCACCGTGATGCGTGTCGTGAGCGAGCGCGCGCCTGCGTGGTCACCGCGGTTCGTCGACGGGCTGGTCGCGGACAAGGTCTACTCGGAGGTGCTGAACTTCGCGTGGGCGGTGAAGAGCGACGCCGACCACCCGATGCGCAAGGCCGTCGACACGTTCCTCGTCGAGTTCGCCGCCGACCTGCGCGACGACCCGGTGACGATCCAGCGCGCCGAGGCCGTGAAGCACCAGGTGCTGGCGCACCCCGTGGTGCAGAACGTGATCGCGTCGGCGTGGGCCACCGCGAAGCGGATGATCCTCGACGCGGCCGAGGACCCCTCCTCGGAGCTGCGGCTGCGGGTGCGCGACGGGCTGTGCTCCCTCGGGGACCGGCTCTGCGTCGACGAGGAGCTGCGGTCCAAGGTCGACGCGTGGCTCGAGGGGGCCGCGATGTACGTGATCACCAACTATCGCGCGGAGATCACCACGCTCATCACCGACACCGTGGAGCTGTGGGACGGCGAGGAGACGGCACGGAAGGTGGAGCTGCAAGTCGGGCGGGACCTGCAGTTCATCCGGATCAACGGCACGGTCGTGGGAGCGCTGGCAGGTCTCGCGATCCACACGTTCTCGCAGCTGTTGCTGTAAACCGCGCGTGTCGGCGGATCCGGTGGCGCGTGTCCGCGGGCTGAACCCCTGGCAGCGCTCAGCACGCGCAGAGGCAGAACGGGTGGCCTGCAAGGTCCGCGTAGACCCGGAACGTGCCGCCGACCGGCCCCGGCAGCGGCCGCGCCCCGAGCGCCAGCACCCGCTGCTCGTCGACGTCGAGGTCGGCGCTCGTGAGGTCGAGGTGCAGCATCTGTGGCCGCTGCGGCTCCGGCCACGTCGGCGGCGCGTAGCCGGGGTCGTGCTGGAAGCCGAGTGTCGGCCCCGGCTGCGGTCCGCGCACCGTCGCCCAGTCGGCGTCGGAGTCGTCGTCGACCGTCCAGCCGAGCAGGTCGGCGTAGAACCGGGCGAGTGCAAGGGTGTCCGGGCAGTCGAGCACCACCGAGCCCAGCGTCGGCCCGGTCACGAGAGGCACCCGGCGGGCGTGGGAGTGGCGATCGCGCGCCCACGGACCGGCGCCGACGACCGGCGCACCGCGCGGGCGACGCGCTCGCGATGCTCGTCCAACAGCAGGTCGATCAGCGGCCCTGTCGGGTACATGGTCAACTCCCGTCACCAGCTACGAATGTTCGCCGGTTGCTCACCGGTGACACGATGATGCCGGTTGCTCTCGTGCGGCACAACCCCTGAAGTCAGTACAGTGGTGGCGTGGCCGACGACAGCGAGGAGGACGCCGAGCTGGTGCTCGCGTTCCTCAACACGGTCGATGCCGAGGAGGGCACCGACCTGCTCGACCACCCGGTCGCGTGGCGCCATTGGGTGCGGGATCGTCGGCTCGGCGTGGCGGGGTCACCGGGCCAGGTGCGGGCCGCCCGCGACGCCCTCCGCGCTGCCGTGGCCGGGGACGCGGACACCGGCTGGTCCGGCCAGACGCTGGTCGTCCACGTCGAGGCGGGTCGGCCCGTGGTGGTCCCGGCGGATGCGGTCGCCACCGTCCTTGCGGCCGCAGTGCGCCTGGCCGTCACCGGCGCCTGGGACCGGCTGAAGATCTGTCCCGCTCACGACTGCCGGTGGGCGTTCTACGACAGGTCGAAGAACCGCTCCCGGACCTGGTGCTCGATGCAGGTGTGCGGGAACCGCGAGAAGTCACGTACGTTCCGTGCCAGGTCCCGCGACGCGCGCCCCTAACCGGCGGACACGCGCCACCAAACTGGCGGACACGCGCCACCGGACCGGCCGACACGCGTCAGAGGTCGAACAGCACGTCGAGGAAGTCCTTCTTCTTCCTGCGTTTGTGGTGATGCTCGTCGCGATAGCGACGGCTGTCGTAGTGCGACCGGTCGCGCTCGTCGAGCCAGTCGTACGGGGAGCGCTCCCGCGGCGCGCCGTACATGTCGCGGTCCGGCGGCGGCCCGTACTGCGCCGGCGGGGGAGGCGGAGGCGCGACCGGCGGTGGCGCGACCGGCGTCGGCACCTCGCCGTCATAGTGGTGCCGCTCGGCTGCGGCGAGCCGCTCGAGCTCGCCGCGGTCCAGGAAGATGCCCTTGCAGGCCGCGCACTGGTCGACGTGCACGCCATTGCGCTCGTAGGTCGTCATGATGTCGGAGCACTTCGGGCAGATCACCTCAGCGAGCTTAGCGGCGCTGCGGAGGCTCATCGCAAGCGCGACAGGGAGCGGTGTGCTCACGACCCAGCCGCGCGCCCGGAGCAGTGTGGTGTACCTCACCTACCAGCGCAAGCAGACTGCTTGCAAATGCTAGCGCAGCCGCCTACCGTAGGCGGTGCCGGGACGGAGGTGAGTAGCGTGAAGCGAGTCGACGAAACGGTGCAGGAGCTGGGTCGTGACATCGGCTCCTACATCCGGGAGCAGCGCAGCAGTGCGCAGATCTCGTTGCGCCAGCTCGCCAAGGTCGCCGGCGTCTCCAACCCGTACCTGAGCCAGATCGAGCGCGGCCTGCGCAAGCCGAGCGCCGGGATCCTGCAGCAGATCGCCAAGGGGCTGCGGATCTCCGCCGAGGCGCTCTACGTCGAGGCCGGGATTCTCGACGAGCGCGTGGGCGGACCCGTGGCCGAGGCCGTGGTGTCCGACGCGACGCTCACCGAGCGGCAGAAGCAGGTGCTGCTCGACGTCTACCACTCGTTCCGGCGGGAGAACCAGACCCGCGAGGCGTCGCCCGCCGGGCAGTCCACCGTGGCGGGGTCTGTGACCCCACCTGTGAAGGAGTGAACACCATGCCCGCACCGCTGCCCACCGTGAAGGACGTACGCGCCGCCCGCAAGCAGGCGCAGCAGGCGACCGCGCAGTACGTCAAGCCGCCGCTGCTGGCCGTCCTCGGGGCCACCGACGCCGCGTTCCAGACCGTCACCGACGCCGTGACCCGGGTCCGGACCGAGACCGCCGACCGCGTCCAGGACAACCAGGTCCGGATCCGCAAGGCGCTGGACGAGCTCAGGGCCCGCCTGGCCGACCTCCCAGAGGAGGTTTCGGCCCTGCGTGACCGCCGGGACGCCGCACAGCTGCGCAAGGTCGCGGAAGCCTACGGCGAGGTCGCGCAGAAGGCCTACGACTCGCTCGTCGAGCGCGGCGAGGAGATCTTCGGCGAGTTCCGCAGCCAGCCTCGCGTGCAGCGGGCGCTGACCTCGGTCGAGTCCGGCGTCGACGGCGCTCAGGAGCGTCTCGAGACCGTCGTGCGTGACGTCAACCAGGTCGCCGACGACCTCCTGGCGCGGTTCGCCCGCTCCAGCCGGTCCACCGGCGAGAAGGCCGCCCGCAGGACCCAGAACGCGACCCAGCAGCTGGCCGAGCAGCTCAAGGAGACCAGTGACGAGGTCGCCGAGAAGGTGACCCAGGCCGGGGACGAGACGGCGCACACCACCCGCAGCACCACCCGCAAGGCCGCCAACCGGGCGCAGACCCCGCGCCGCACTGCGGAGCGTCGCACCACGTCGAAGTCCTGACGTCCCACCCGAGGAGCCGGTTCCGTGTCACGGGACCGGCTCCTCCGCGTATCCTGGTGCGCGTGGCGTTGCTCGACATCTGGGTTTATCTCATCATCTCCTTCGCGGCGATCCCGGTCGGCGTCTTCGCGTTCGTGCACGCCGTCATCCAGCGCTCGGACGCCTACACCGCCGCCGACAAGCTCACGAAGCCCGCGTGGCTCGGGATCACCGGGGCCGGAGCGGCAGTGCTGGCGCTGTTCCGGTTCGGCGAACCCGGCTCGATCCTGTGGCTCGCCGGGCTCATCGCGGTGCTCGTCTACCTGGTCGACGTCAAGCCGGCGGTCACCGAGGTCCAGCGCGGTCCGCACTGGTGACGTGGACGGTCGCAGGCGACCTGTCCGTGGTACCAGCGCTCGACGGGCCCGCCCTGCTCGCAGCCCCGGTCCGCGCCGCCCTGGGCGCGCTGGGGGACGGGCGGTGCGGCGTCACCGAGATCGATCCGGCGCTCGCGGATACCGCTGCCCTCTGCGAGCACTACGGCGTGCCCCTCGACGCGTCGGCCAACTGCGTGGTGGTCACCGGCCGGCGAGCCGGTGAGCAGCGCTGGGCGGCGTGCGTGGTCCTCGCCACCACCCGCGCGGATATCAACAACACAGTCCGGCGGCGGCTGGACGTGCGCAAGGCGTCGTTCGCATCGCAGGACGAG
>JALYQB010000547.1 GCA_030856045.1 Actinomycetota bacterium | reverse complement strand
CGCACCGATCGCCCCGAGCCCGATCACGGTGACGGTGTCGCCTGCGCACACCCCGCCCCGGCGTACGGCGTGCACCGCGCAGGCCATGGGTTCGGCCAGCACGGCGGCCTCGGTGGGCAGGTCGTCGGGCACCCGGTGCACCCGCGCGCCGGGAGGCAGGGCGAGGCGCTCGGCGAACGCGCCCGGGAATCCGGAGCCGAGGTGTGCCCCGTGCGGGCACAGGTTCTCGCGGCCGTCGCGGCACCAGCGGCACGCGCCGCACGGGACCTTGACCTCACAGGTGAGGCGCTCGCCGGTGTCGTCGTCGCGCCCGAGCAGCTCGTGGCCGGGGGTGAACGGCCACCTGAGCTCACCCCAGGGGTGGTCACCGGAGTGCAGTTTGCGGTCCGCGGCGCAGACCCCGGCGGCCTCGACGTGCACGAGCCGTCCGCCCGGTGCCACCACGGGCTCTGCGACATCCTCGACGGCGAACGCGCCGGGCCCACGGGCGACCAGCGCCTTCATGCGGCTCCCGTCCTTCGGATCACGTTGCTGAGCCTACGACGGGCCGCGCCGGGTCCATGACGGCGGACACGCGCCACCGAACCGGCGGACACGCGCCACCGGAGCGGCGGACACGCGGGTCAGCGGAGCGCGGCCAGTGACGCCGCGAGCGCGCTGGGTCCCGTCCAGTCCGGGCCCGAGACGGCGCCGTACAGGTCGAATGCGGCGGTGCCCGCGTAACCGGCCTCATCGAGCGCGGCGATGAGCGGTGCGGGGGAGTGCAGCGCGCCGAGAGGCAGGTCGTCGTCGGCGGCACCGGGGGACGCGTCCCCGAGGTGCACCTGCCACAGCACCCCGGCCACGGCCAGCGTCCGGACGCAGTCGGCGGGATCCTCGCCCGCGGCCCAGGCGTGCCCGGTGTCGAGCAGCACCCCCGTGCCGGGAACATCGGTCGTCAGCCGCAGCGCCACCTCGGCGGTCGGCACCACGGTCCCGGGCTTGTACTCGACCGCGAGCCGTACCCCGTGCGTGTCGGCGGCGTCGCGACAGCGCGCGAGGGAGTCCACGCACGCAGGCCAGGACGAGCCCTCCGGGTCGGCGCCGGGCCAGCAGCCCAGCACGTCGATCCCGCGGCCCCGTGCCGCGGCCGCGCACGCGGTGACCTGCAGCAGCAGCCGGTCGAGGTCGTCTCCGGTCAGCGCCCCCGTGGGCCAGCGCTCGGTGGGTAGTGACAGCAACAGCGACGCCACGGGAACGCCGTGCTCGGCGACCAGCAGGTCCCGCGCCTGCTCCCGCTCGGCACACAGCTCGTCGGCCGCGTCGTACACGCCGACCTCGACGCCCGCGACACCGAGCACCGCGCACGCCGCCCAGCAACCCGGATCGGCCGCCTGCGGTGATGCGGCGTCGGGCCAGTGGTTCCAGTCGGCCTGGCAGATCCTCACGGCGCTCAAGGCTGGATCACGGCGAGGTCGCTGACGGCGGCGATGCGGTCGAAGTCGTGGTCGTCGTGCAGCAACGGCACACCCTCGCGGATGCAGACCGCCGCGATCAGGCAATCGCTGGTCCGGCGGATCGTGGTACCCGCGCGTCTCGCAGCACGGTATACCGCTGTCGCGAGCCGGAAATCCGCGAGTGACCGGAGCCGGAGCACATCGAAGACCTCCAGCCGAGCCTCGGTGCGGGCGACCTGTGCCTCCGGGAGGCCCTGAAGAATCTCGGTCAGCACGACGTCGGTCAACGCTACGTCGCGCGCGTGGTCCAGCAGGCCGACGAGGTGATCGGTCGCAGGGGTCGAACGGCCGCCGAGGAAGTCGATCCACACGCTCGTGTCGACTGCCACGGCGGCGCGGCTCATGCCGTCCAGCCGGGTCGCCCGGACCGCATGTCGTCGAGGTCGCCCTCCCAGTCGACGGTGCCCCACAGCTCTGCGACCCGCCGGACCCGGTGCCGGCGGATCAGTTCGCGCAGCGCCACCTCCACGGTGGACTTCTTGGTCGTGGTGCCGGCGATCGCGGCGGCCTCGGCCAGCAACTCGTCGTCGATGTCGATGTTCGTTCGCACGCCCGGCTCACCTCCCGATGTGTAACAGAATCCTACCGCATACACATCGAGGAGGTCGGCGGTGACCTCAGAGGGCGCGCTTGACGATCTTGCCCGTGGGATTGCGGGGCAGCTCGTCGTGGAAGCACACGTCGCGCGGGACCGCGAAGCGCGCCAGTCGTTGCCGGATCCGATCGCGGACGGTGTCCTCGTCGAGCTCCGCGCCGGGCGCCAGCACCAGGTGCGCCGCGAGCCGCTGGCCGTAGTCCTCGTCGGCCACGCCCACGACCGCGACCTCGCGCACCTCGGACCAGCCGCCGATGACCTCCTCCACCGGCCCCGGGTGCACGTTCTCGCCACCCGATACGATCATGTCGTCGCTGCGGCCGGTGACGTGCAGCAGGCCGTGGGAGTTGATCATTCCGATGTCACCGGTGCCCATCAGCCCGTCGACGGACTCGGTGCTCACCCCCTCGCGGGTGTAGCCCTCGAACAGCATGTCGTTGGCGACGAAGATCCGCCCGGTCTCACCCTGCGGCACGGGGCGGTCGTCGTCGCCGAGGATCCGCAGCTTCGTGCCCAGCGGCGGGCTGCCCACCGTGCCCGGCGAGGTGCGCATCTCCTCGGGGGTCGCGACGGCGACCCACGACACCTCGGTGGAGCCGTACAGGTTGTAGAGCACCGGCCCGAAGGCGTCCATGGCGCGCTGGGCGAGCGACGCCGTGAGCGGGGACCCGCTGACCGCCACCACCCGCAGGCTCGACGTGTCGCCGCGGTCGGAGACCTCCAGCAGCCGCTGCAGCATCACCGGCACCGCGATCAGCGTGGTCACGTGGTGCTCGCCGAGCGCCGCCAGCGCGACCGCCGGGTCGAACCGGCGATGTAAGATCATCGACGATCCCAGCAGCACGGCGAGCTGCGCTCCCGCGAAGCCCCAGGTGTGGAACAGCGGCGCGGTGAGCAGCACCGGCTCACCGGCCCGCAGCGGGATCTTGGACAGGATCGCGCCGATCGGTCCGAACCCCTTCGGCGGCGGCCTGCGAGCGCCCTTCGGGGTGCCCGTCGTCCCGGACGTGAGCACGATCAGCCGTCCGGCGGGTGGCCGCAGCGGCAGCGCCGCCGAGCCTCCCGCCGTGATCAGCTCCTCGACACCCGTGCCATCGGACGTCCAGCCCGGCAGCACCCGGCACCCGTCCGGCGCGGCGGCCCGCTGCTCGGGGAAGTCGTCGTCCGCGACGAGCACGTCGGCGCGCTGCTCGGTGAGCACCGCCCCGGTCTGCTCGGGCGACAGCCCGGTGTTGAGCAGCACCACGTCGGCGCCGAGCTTCGCGCACGCCGTCGCCACCTCGACCGGCGTCCGGGAGTTCCTGCACAGCAGCGCCACCCGGCTGCCGGCGCCGACGCCGCGGTCGGCCAG
>JALYQB010000539.1 GCA_030856045.1 Actinomycetota bacterium | reverse complement strand
TCATGGAGCGCGGCGTCACCGTCCAGGACGTGGTGATCCCCACCCATGTCGAGGGCATGGACCTGCTGCCGAGCAACATCGACCTGTCCGCGGCCGAGGTGCAGCTGGTGACCGAGGTGGGCCGGGAACAGGCGCTCGGACGCTGCATCGCCCCGATGCTCGACCACTACGACTTCATCCTCGTGGACTGCCAGCCGTCGCTGGGCCTGTTGACGATCAACGCCCTCGCCTGCGCCGACGGCGTGATCATCCCCCTGGAGACCGAGTTCTTCAGCCTGCGCGGCGTGGCGCTGCTCATCGACACGATCGAGAAGGTTCGCGAGCGGCTGAACTCGAAACTGAAGATCACCGGCATCCTCGCCACCATGTACGACCCGCGGACGCTGCACGCGCGCGAGGTGATGTCGCGGGTCGTGGAGGCGTTCGGTGAGACCGTCTTCGACGCGGTGATCAACCGGACGGTGCGGTTCCCCGAGACCACGGTGGCGGGCGAGCCGATCACCAGCTGGGCGCCGAAGTCGGCGGGTTCGCAGGCATACCGGCTGCTGGCCCGCGAGGTGATCGCCCGGTGACCGCGTGACGACGGTGGCCGACGAGGCACCCGCCGGGCGGTTCAGCGTGCACCTGGACAACTTCTCCGGGCCGTTCGACCTGCTGCTGCAGCTCATCTCACAGCAGCAGCTGGACATCACCGAGGTGGCGCTGCACCGGGTGACCGATGAGTTCATCGTGCACCTGAGGGCGCTGGGCGACGACGTCGACCTGGACGAGACGACCGGGTTCCTCGTGGTCGCCGCGACCCTGCTCGACCTGAAGGCGGCACGGTTGCTGCCCGCTGCGGACGTCGAGGACCCCGACGACCTGGAGCTGCTGGAGGCGCGGGACCTGCTGTTCGCACGGCTGCTGCAGTACCGCGCGTACAAGCAGGTCGCGGCGCTGTTCGCGGAGCTCGAGACGGGGGCGTTGCGCCGCTACCCGCGCTCGGTCGCGCTGGAGGAGCGCTTCGCGTCGCTGCTGCCGGAGGTGATGCTCGGGGTGGACGCCACGCGGCTGGCGTCGATCGCGGCCGCGGTGTTCCGGCCGAAGCCGCCGCCGGTGGTGTCGCTGGAGCACCTGCACGCGTCGCGGGTGTCGGTGGCCGAGCACGTCGAGCTGCTGCGCGATCGCCTGGCCCGCGACGGCCACGCGAGCTTCGGCGCGCTGATCGCGGACTGCACGCACACCTACGAGATCGTCGCCCGGTTCCTGGCGCTGCTGGACCTGTACCGGGAGTCGGCCGTGGGCTTCGAGCAGGCCGACCCGCTCGGCACGCTGCACGTGCGGTGGACCGGATGACCGCCGAGGAACTGCCGGTCGTGGACACCGACGCCGCGCTCGACGGCGCGCTCGAGGCGTTGCTGCTGGTCGTGGACTCGCCGGTGGCAGAGGAGTCGCTGGCCTGCGCGGTGGACCAGCCGACCGCGCGCGTCGCGACGGCGCTGCAGCGGCTCAGCGAGGCGTACTCGGCGGGGGGGCGGGGCATCGACCTGCGGCGGGTCGGTGACGGGTGGCGCTTCTACACGCGGGACCGGCACGCGCCGTTCGTCGAGCGGCTCCTCCTCGACGGGCAGCGCGCGAAGCTGACCCGCGCCGCGCTGGAGACCCTGGCCGTGGTGGCCTACCGCCAGCCCGTCACGCGGTCGCGGGTGGCCGCGGTGCGTGGGGTGAACGTGGACGGCGTGATGCGGACCCTGCTCGCGCGGGGACTCGTCGAGGAGACCGGCAACGATCCCGACAGCCACGGCATCCTGTACCGCACCACGGAGCTGTTCCTGGAGCGGATCGGGTTGACCTCCCTGGACGACCTGCCGCCGCTGGCACCCCTGCTACCCGATGTGGATGCGATCGACGATGTCTGATTCCAAAGGTGTCCGCCTGCAGAAGGTCCTCGCCCAGGCGGGGGTGGCCTCCCGCCGTGCCGCCGAGCAGCTGATCGCCCAAGGTCGGGTGAGCGTGGACGGCGCGGTGGTGCGCGAGCAGGGCGTGCGGGTGAACCCCGAGCAGGCCGTCATCCACGTCGACGGGCTGCGGCTCGAGCTGCGCTCCGATGTGGTGCACCTCGCGCTGAACAAGCCGCGCGACGTGCATTCCACGATGTCCGACGACCGCGGCCGGCCCTGTGTGGGGGACTACGTCGCGGATCGGGCGCAGCGACTGTTCCACGTCGGCCGGCTCGATGCGGACACCGAGGGGCTGCTGCTGCTCACCAACGACGGCGAGCTCGCCCATCGGCTGATGCATCCGTCACACGAGGTGCGCAAGACCTATGTAGCGGAGGTGCCCGCCCCGGTCGGCAGGGACGTCGGACGCACGCTGCGCGCGGGCGTGGAGCTGGATGACGGACCCGTCACGGTGGACTCGTTCCGGCTGCTGCAGGCGTTGCCGGGCAAGGCGTTGGTCGAGGTGGTGCTGCACGAGGGCCGCAAGCACGTGGTGCGCAGGTTGCTGGCCGCGGTCGGGTACCCCGCCGAGCGGCTCGTGCGCACCGCGATCGGCGACCTGCGGCTCGGCGAGCAACGCCCTGGCACGGTGCGGACACTCTCCCGCGGCGAGGTCGGCTCGCTGTACAAGGCGGTCGGGCTCTGAGGTCGCCGTCCTCAGCGGCTGGCCATGCGGCGGTAGCGCGCCACGGTGAGGGGCATGAACACCGCGATGATCACGATCGACGAGGCCGCCGAGTAGAACACGGGGTGCTCGCCCGGCCACCCCGTCGGCAGCGGGAACGCCGGGGGCGTGGCGCTGCCGAACAGCTCCCGGCAGGCCTGCGCCACAGCGGTGACCGGGTTCCACTCCGCCACGACCTTGAGTACCCCCGGCAGGTTGCCGGTGGGGACGAAGGCCGACGAGATGAACGTGAACGGGAACAACCAGATCAGCCCCGCGCTCTGCGCCACCTCCACGGTGCGGGCCAGCAGTCCGACCAGCGCACCGATCCACGACATCGCGAACGAGAAGAGCAGCAGCAGCCCGAAGGCGAGCACCGCGTCGCCGACACCGTTCCGGATGCGCCAGCCGACGACCAGGCCGGTGAGGCTCATGACCACGAGCGTCACCGCGCTGATCCCGAGGTCGGACGTGGTACGGCCGAGGATCACCGCGAGGCGGGACATCGGGAGCGCGCGGAAGCGGTCGATGATGCCCTTCTGCAGGTCGTTGGCCAGCCCGAGGGTGGTGAAGAAGACGTTGAACGCCACGGTCTGGGCGAAGATCCCGCTGATGACGAACTCGCGGTAGGCATCGCCTCCGAGGCTGCCGCCGAAGACGTAGGCGAACAGCAGCACGAACATCAGCGGCTGGATCGTGGCACCCAGCAGGGCGTCCGGGATCCGGCGGATGTTGAGCAGGTTCCGCCAGGTGATGATGCTGCTGTCGCGCAGCACGTGCGTGATCACGGTCATGCCGAGTTCTCCTGCTCCGCGGGCGCTTCCTCGGCCACCCGGCCGGTCAGCGCGAGGAACACGTCGTCCAACGTGGGGCGGTGCAGCCCGACGTCCTGCACCGTGATGCTCTGCAGGTCGAGCCGCCGCAGCGCCTCCACCAGCGACTTGGCGCCGGCGTCCACGACCACGCCGACCCGCCGGGTGTGTTCGTCGACGGTCGGCTCACCGCTGCCGACCTCGCGGAGCACGCGGGCGACCTCCGGTAGGTGCTCCGCGTCATCGAGCACCAGCTCCAGGCGCTCACCGCCGACCTGCGCCTTCAGCTCGGCCGAGCTGCCCCGCGCGATCACGCGGCCCTTGTCGAGCACGGCGATGCTGTCGGTCAGTCGGTCGGCCTCCTCGAGGTACTGCGTGGTGAGCAGCACGCTGGTGCCGTCGGTGACGAGCTCGCCGATCACCTCCCATGTCTCCATCCGGCCGCGTGGGTCCAGCCCGGTCGTCGGCTCGTCCAAGAAGATCACCGGGGGCGTCGCGACCAGCGCGCCTGCGAGGTCGAGGCGCCTGCGCATGCCGCCCGAGTACGTCTTGGCGGTGCGCTCGGCGGCGTCGGAGAGCCGGAACCGGCGCAGCAGCTGGGCGGTGCGCGACCGCGCGTCCCGCCGCGACATGCCGTAGAGCCGACTCACCATGTAGAGGTTCTCGAACCCGGTGAGGTTGTCGTCCACCGCCGCGAACTGCCCGGATAGCCCGATCTTGCGCCGCACCCCCTGCGGGTCGGCCACCACGTCGACCCCCGCGACGACCGCCCGGCCGGAGTCCGGCCGCAGCAGCGTCGAGAGGATCCGCACGCAGGTGGTCTTGCCCGCGCCGTTCGGCCCGAGCAGGCCCAGGACCGTGCCGGTGGGGATCTGCAGGTCCACGCCGTCGAGCGCGCGGGTGGACCCGAAGGTCTTCACGAGACCGTCGGCCTCGACCGCGAGTGGGGCCATGCCATGCTCCCTCTGGTGCCTGTGGTGAGGACCGGGCTGCCCCAGACGGTATCCGGGTACCCCGACAGGACGCCCGGGGTTTTCACTCAGGGTGTCGCGGGCATCGAGACGGCGCGGCGGCGCAGAACGGTGCGTCGCACGATGGGTTCCACCACCCGGGCCGCGACCGGGCCCACGATCGCCATGAGCAGCACGTAGGTCGCGGTGAGCGGCGCGATCCCCGGGTCCACCGCGCCGCTGGTGACCGCCAGCCCCGCGATGATGATCGAGAACTCGCCGCGGGCCACGAGCGCGGCCCCCGCCCGGAATCGGCCCAGCGTCGCCGCGCCCTGTCGCCGGGCCGCCCACCAGCCCGTCGCGATCTTCGTGATCGTGGTCACGACGGCCAGCGCCACGGCGATGCCCAGCACCGGGGGGATCTGCCGTGGGTCGGTGTTGAGGCCGAACACCACGAAGAAGATCGCCGCGAACAGGTCACGGAGCGGTTCGAGGAGCTTGGTGGCGTTCTCCGCCGTCGACCCGGAGATGGCGATGCCCAGCAGGAAGGCGCCCACCGCGGCGGAGATGTCCAGCTCGGCGGCGATGCCCGCGACGAGCAACGCCGCCCCCAGCACGCGAAGCAGGAACACCTCGGGAACGGGCGAGTCCACGACCGCGGAGACGACCCACCCGTAGCGCAGCGCCACCACCAGCACCACGGTGACGGCGAGCACGGCGACGCCCACCGCACTCATCCCCACGAGCAGGCCCACCCCGGCGAGCAGGGTCGTGAGGACGGGCAGGTACACCGCCATCGCAAGGTCCTCGAGGACCAGCACGGAGAGCACCACCGGCGTCTCCCGGTTGCCGAGGCGGCCCAGGTCGCCGAGGACCTTCGCGACGATCCCCGACGAGGACACCCACGTGACCCCGGCCATCACGAGCGCGCCGAGCGGACCCCACCCCAGCAGCAGCGCCACCGCGGCACCCGGCAGGGCGTTCAGCACGGCGTCGACGATCCCCGCGACCCAGTCACGCTTCAGGCCGGTGATCAGCTCGTCGGCCGAGTACTCGAGCCCCAGCAGCAGGAGCAGCAGCACCACCCCGATCTCCGAGGAGATCATCGTGAACTCCTCGACCCCGCCCAGCGGCAGCAGGCCGCCTTGCCCGAACGCGAGCCCGCCGAGCAGGTAGAGCGGGATCGGGGAGATGCCGATGCGCAGCGCGAGCCGCCCGAGGATCCCGAGGCCGAAGAACAGCGCCCCCAGCTCGGCCAGGGCGAGTCCGGTCGAGTGCATCAGCCCTGGTCGAGGATGCGGGCACCGCTGGCGAGGCCGTCCGTCGTGCCGACCATCACCACCATGTCGTTGCCCTCGAAAGCGAAGTCCGGGGCCGGCGACGGGTGTACGACCTGGCGCCGGACCACCGCGACCACCGAGACGCCGGTCCTCGTCCGCATCGCGGTGTCACCCAGCGTCCGGCCGTCGTACGGTGAGCCCGGCTGCACGGGCAGCTGGGTGGTGTGGACGCCGTCGAGCTCGCGCTGCTGCTCCGCCAGCTGGCTGACCAGGTGCGGGGCGCCGAGCAGGCTCGCGAGTGTGTTGCTCTCCTCGGCGGTGAGGGGTGTGGACGCGGCGCAGGCGTCCGGGTCGTCGAGGCGTGACACGATCAGCTCTACGTGCCCGTCCCGGTGGGTCACGACCCCGATCCGATGCCCGGACCGGACCGTGAAGTCCTCCCGGGTGCCGATCCCCGGCAACGGCGTCACCTCGACATCCACGCCCACCAGCTTAAGCGGAGCGGTCGACGGGCAGAATGGAGCGGTCGGGCGGGGTAGAGCGAGCGGAGGAGCCGGTGGTCGAGCAGGTGCTGCTGCACGGCGTGGTGGCACTGGACGGGCCGTCGGGCACCGGGAAGTCGACCGTCGCGCGCCGCCTCGCCGAGGCCGTGTCCGCCCGCTACCTCGACACCGGCGCCATGTACCGGGCGGCGGCGCTGGCTGTGCTGCGCGCCGATGTGGACCCGGAGGACCCGGCAGCCGTGCAGGCCGTCGTCGCGCGGGCGCGCATCGCCGTGGGCACCGACCCCGCCGACCCCACCGTGTACCTCGACGGCACGGATGTCGCCGCGGAGATCCGGGGCGTCCCCGTCACCGTGGCGGTGAGTCCGGTGTCCGCCGTGCCCGAGGTCCGCACGCTGCTCGTCGCGCAGCAGCAGGCGATCATCGCCGAGTCCGGCGGCATCGTGGTCGAGGGCCGCGACATCGGCACGGTCGTGGCGCCGGACGCGCCGCTCAAGGTGTTCCTGACCGCGACGTCGGGAGCGCGGGCACAGCGCCGGGCCGCGCAGGACGGCGTTCGTGACCTGGAGCAGGTACGGCAGTCCGTGGACCGCAGGGACCGCTTCGACTCGAGCCGCGCGGCCTCGCCGCTGCGCCGCGCCGAGGACGCCCTCGAGCTGGATACCACCGACATCGAGGTGGTGGCAGTGGTCGCGCACCTGAAGCGCCTCGTCGCGGAGCGCGACCTGCTGGTCGTGCCCGAGCGGGGCAGGACGTGAGGCGCGGCGGCGCCCGAGGAGTGGAGCGATGAGCGGCGCTGACGGCATCTGGTCGGACGAGGGGGAGTGGACCTCGCTGGACGTCGCGGACTCCGACGGCGCGAGCGGGTCGGAGATCGATCAGCCGGTGCTCGCCGTGGTCGGCAGGCCGAACGTGGGCAAGTCGACGCTGGTGAACCGCATCCTGGGGCGGCGCGAGGCCGTGGTCCAGGACGTCCCCGGCATCACCCGGGACCGGGTGGCCTACGACGCGCTCTGGAACGGGCGCCGGTTCACCCTCCTCGACACCGGCGGGTGGACGCCCGACGCGCGGGGGCTGCAGGCCGCGGTGGCGGCACAGGCAGACCTCGCCATGCAGACGGCCGACGCCGTGCTGCTGGTCGTCGACGCGATCATCGGGGCGACGGCGGCCGAGGAGGCGGTGGCGCGGGTACTGCGCCGCTCGGGGACACCGGTGATCCTGGCCGCCACGAAGGTCGACGACGAGCGGGCGGAGGCGGACGCGGCGGCGCTGTGGTCGCTGGGGCTGGGGGAGCCGCACCCGGTGAGCGGGCTGCACGGCCGCGGCACCGGGGACCTCCTCGACGCGGTGCTGGCGGTGCTGCCCACCTCGCCTCGTGACACGGCGGGCGCGGGCGGCGGACCCCGGCGGGTGGCGCTGGTGGGCAAGCCGAACGTCGGCAAGTCGTCGCTGCTGAACCGGCTGGTCGGCGAGCAGCGCGCGGTGGTGGATGAGGTCGCGGGCACGACCGTCGACCCCGTCGACTCGCTGGTCGAGCTCGACGGCGACGTGTGGCGGTTCGTGGACACGGCGGGGCTCCGCAAACGGGTGAACACCGCCAGCGGGGCCGAGTACTACGCATCGCTGCGCACCCACGGGGCGATCGAGTCGGCCGAGGTCGCCGTCGTGCTCGTCGACGCCTCGGAGCCGATCAGCGAGCAGGACCAGCGCGTGATCACATCGGTGGTCGAGGCGGGGCGCGCGCTGGTGCTGGCGTTCAACAAGTGGGACCTGGTGGACGAGGACCGCCGGCACCAGCTGACCCGGGAGCTGGAGCGGGACCTGGTGCGGGTGCCGTGGGCCGAACGGGTCAACGTCTCCGCGCTCACCGGCCGGGCCGTCCGCAAGCTGGCGCCTGCGCTGCGTACCGCCCTGGAGTCGTGGGACCGTCGCGTTCCGACCGGGCAGCTCAACGCCTGGCTGTCCGACGTCGTCGCCGGGACGCCCCCGCCGGTGCGCGGCGGCAAGCAGCCCAAGGTGCTCTTCGCGACCCAGGCCGGGATCCGCCCGCCGACGGTGGTGCTGTTCACCACCGGGTTCCTCGAGGCGG